>JANOLY010000522.1:0-21055 GCA_031420055.1 Burkholderiales bacterium
GCGCCCAGGCCTTCTTGCTGCACAAAGGCCAGGTGCTGCGCAAAACGCTGCTGGCCGTTGATGCGGTACTTGGCGCCACCCACCGGCCAGTACAGCACCATGCTGCGCGTGGCCTCCGGGTGGGCCACTGCGAAGGCCACCACGGGCGCGCAACCCATGCAGCCGCCCATCAGGTGCGCGCGTGCGATGCCCAGGTGGTCGAGCAGGCCCTTGCCTTGCGCTGCGTAGTCGGCCCAGGTGACGCGCTGCACACGCCCGCCACTCTGGCCCGTCTCGCGGCGGTCGAAGACGATGCACTGGAAGTTCGCCGTCAGCGTGGTCATCATCTTCGTCTTGGCGTAGACGCCCAGCGTGGACCACTTCTCCAGCGTGGCGTCGAAGCCGCCGGGGCTGAACATCAACAGCGGCGCGCCTTGCCCCAGTACCTCGTAGTGGGTGCTGATGCCGTCGATGAACGTGGTGGGCATGTCAGTCAGTCCCGAACGGCCGTTCCGAAGGGACTGAGCGCCCCCTCGGGGGGCCGCGAGCGAAGCGAGCTTGGGGGCTTCATGTCAGGCCTTCACCGGTATGCCACCCTTGATCTGGCGGCCGGCGCGCACGTCTTCGCACAGGGCGGTCAGCGCATCGAGCGCGGTCTGCGCAACCTGGGCATAGGTCTCTGGCGGGTTGTCTAGACAAGACGCCGCATAGCCGATGGCCGCATTGGCCAGGCGCATGCGGCCATCAAGCCAGGGGCCGCCGCCCAGCCCGCCGATGACGGGCAGCTTCACGGCAGCCACCACCGCCGGGCCGGCCACCGGGCCGCTGTGCGTGAAGTCCAGCAGCGATGCACCCGCGGCTTGCAGGCGCAGCGCCTCGGCCACCAGTTGTGCGGTCAGTGTGGGCGGCAGTTGCACACCCACCTTGAGCGTGCTCTTGTAGTCCACACCGTGCTTGAGCGCCGTGTGCGGCGTGATGCCGAACTGCGCGAACACGGGGATGCCGGCACGCGCGATGGCGGCCACGGCCTCGGGGTAGTCGGCCGCGCCGTCGAGCTTGACCATGTCCACACCGGCTTCCTTGACGAAGCGGATGGCGGCGCGCAACGCGGCGTCGGGCCCTTCTTGCAGCGGGCCGTAGGGGAAGTCGACACTGACCAGCGCGCGCTTGACACCGCGGCGCACGGCCTTGGTGACGACGAGCATCTCGTCCATCGTCACTTCCAGCGGGTTGGCGTGGCCCCACAGGTTGATGCCCACGGTGTCGCCGACGCTGACGATGTCGGCCCCGGCACGGTCGGCAATGCTCGCCATCTGGAAGTCCCAGGCGACGACGCCGACGATCTTGCGCCCGTCGCGCTTCATCTGCTGCAAACCGGCGACGCTGACGTTGCTGGACATGGGGCTCCTTCGTGGGTTGCCGCCTCAGGCGGCGAGGTGGTGGGTGTTCTCGGGGAACAGTTCTTCCAGCGCCGGCTGGCGGTTCAGGATGCCCTGCTCCACTGCCGAGCTCAGCGCAGCTTCGAGCATGGCGCGGTTGGGCGCCAGGCCGTAGGGCAGCGGGTCGGCGCCGGTGATCTGCATCACCTGGCGGTGCATCTCGTCCACCGCGGTGGGCTTGTCAAGGGTGCCGGCACGCAGGCGTTCAACGTAACGCCGCTTGCTCTCAGCAAAGGCCGCAAAGACCGCAGGCGCGACTTGCGGATGGGCCTGCAGCAGTTCGTCCTTGACCACCACGAGGTGGTTGATGGGGTAGTGCCCGCGTGTGCGCAGCGCATCCAGCCCCACCTGCGCGGCCAGCGGAATCAGCGGCTTGACATGCGGCACGGCAATCTCCACCCCGATGGCACCGGCCAGCTCGCCGCTGGCCAAGAGATCGGCCATGGTCTGGCCCTTGGCCATCGTCTGCACGTAGCCGGGTGTGCGGTACTCGGCCACATGCTCGTCGCCCGACAGCACCCAGGTGATCTTGGTCAGGTCCACGCCGTACTGGTGCTGCAAGATGCTGCGTGCCCACAGGCCGGTGGTCACGGTCCAGCCGCGGTTCACGCCCACCTTGCGGCCTTCCAGGTCCTTGGGCGACTTGATGCCCAGCTCGGTGTTGACAACGATGGCGCCGTGGTGGAAAGCGCGCACCAGGAAGATCGGCAGCGCGGTGAACTTCTTGCCATGCTGGCGTGCGCAGGCATAGGTGGTCAGCGCCATCTCGCAAACGTCGTAGGCGTTTTCGCGCACCATGCGGCGGAAGGCGTCGATGAGGACGGGCACTTCCTCGAACTCGAACTCAAAACCGGCCGGCTGCACGCTGCCGTCCTTCAGGGCCTGGTTGCTGCCTTGGGTGCGGGTAACGGTCTTGAGCTTGAGTGCGGCCATGAAAAGAAGTCAGTCAGTGCGGGAAGAAGTCAAAGGTGGGTTTCAGCAGCAAGCACAGGCCCAATCGGGCAGCGCAGCCAGCGCGTCCTTCATCCACCAGGGCGGCAGGTCGGCCTCGGTGACTTGCTGCACCGGCTTGAAGACCTTGTAGTGGTGGCGCAGCACGTCGTTGCTGTTGCCGGTCCAGAAGGCGATGACGGTTTCCAGCGGCGGGCAGCCCGGCAGCGCGCACACCAGCTCTGTGACCAGCACGCTGGTTTGCGCAGGCAGCCTGAAGCGTGCGCGCACCTCGACCTCGACGCGCGCCAGTGCGGCGTCTTGCAGTGCGTTGCGGGTGAAGCTGCCGAACATGTGCGTCCCTGGCCGGCCGCGGGCGCTGGGTCGCCATTCAGACCGAGGCGTGCCGCTTGCCGGGCTCGGAGCGCAGCGCGTCGCGCGCGGCTTCCTTGAACGGCTGATCGGCCGGCAGCACCAGCGACACCGAGCGCACACGCTGGTGCTCGGGGTCGCGGCCGGGCGGCAGTTCACCCTTGTCGGCCAAGGCCCGGGCGGCCTTCATCAAGCGCTGGCGCATCATGATGATGCCGTTGTCGGTGCTGACCAGGTTTTCACGCGTGCGGTCGCAGATGGCGCCCATGCTCTCTTGCAGCGAGGCGTCTTGCATGGCAATGCCCTCGATGCCCGAGTAGCTGATGCCGGCGTTCTGCGCGGCGCGGTCCATCAGGTAGTCGTTGCCCTTGTTCTGCAGTGGGATGTAGGTGCCGGGCACGTACTTCACGTGGATGCCGTGGCCGTCTTTCATGGCCTGCACTTCTTCGTCGTGCAGCGCACGCGTGGGGTGGTAGTCGAAGCTCCAGGCCCAGTTGTTGTGGTCGTCGATGGGCACCCAGAAGTGGCCATGCAAAGGGTGGTCGCCGCGCGGGGGCACCATGGTGAAGCAGGGCATGATCCACGGCGTGATGCGCCAGTAGAACTGGCCGTCTTCGGCGTTGCGCCGCGCACCGACGAACAAGCCGCCATCGGCGGGCACCACGTCGAACACCGGCTTCTTGTCGTTCTGGTTGTACTGGTTGCCCTTGGCGCCTTTGAACAACGGGTCGCGGTTCAGCGCGCCGCTGTGCAAGAAGCTGACATGGCTGCTGTCGATACCGCCTTCCAGCGCCTGCAGCCAGTTGCATTCCTGCAGCCGCTTGCTGGTGAAGCTTTGCGCTGCGGGCACCGTCGCGAATTCCCACTCGGGCAATGGCGGCTGCAGCTCGGGCGGGCCCATGTAGATCCAGATCACGCCGCCGCGCTCGACCAACGGGTAGCCCTTGAGCTTGACGCGCTCGCAGTAGCCGCTCTCGGCCGGCTCGCTGGGTACTTCAAGGCATTGGCCGGTGACGTCGTACTTCCAGCCGTGGTACGGGCAGCGGATGCCGTTTTCTTCATTGCGACCGAACCACAGCGAAACACCGCGGTGGGCACAGAACTCGTCGATGGCGCCCAGACGGCCGCTGCTGTCGCGAAAGGCCACCATCTTCTCGTGCAGCAGTTGCAGCTTCACCGGCGCGCAGTCGGGCTCGGGCAGTTCTTCGCTCAGTAGCGCCGGCAGCCAGTAACGGCGGAACATCTCGCCCATGGGCGTGCCGGGGCCAGTCTGGGTGACAAGCTCGTTTTGTTCCTTCTTCAGCACGGGGGTCTCCTCGGGGCGCGCGACTGCGGACCAGCGCCGCGGCTTGCGCTGCATTGGTCCGTATGTTGGTCCGTATGTTGGTCCGTATACAGGAACAGTGTTCCTTTATTCAAAACGACGATATCATCGCCACCCGTCGATTGTCAATTGGAGCTTGGGGCATGTCTGAGGGCTGTCAGCGCGTGGCCTTATGCCGCAAGGAAGAAGTTGAGACCGGCAAAGCCATCCGCATCGAGAAGGGTGCCTTCGTGCTGGCCGTGTTCAACCTGGACGGCGAGTTTTTCGTCACCGATGATGCCTGCACGCATGGCCCGGGCTCTTTGTCCGAAGGCTGCATCGAAGGCGACACCGTCGAATGCGACTTCCACAACGGTGCTTTCAACATCCGCACAGGCGCCGTGGCCGCGGCCCCTTGCATGGTGCCGGTGAAGACTTACCCCGTCATCATCGACGCCGACGGCATGGTCAGCATCGCCGCCTGAGGCCCGCCGCACGGCGGCCAACCGGCGCGCGGCGCAGGCTCATTTGCCGGGGCTGCTCACCGACTTCACCGCCGGCGTCCAGCGCGCAATCTCAGCGGCCACGTACCGCGTGAAGCCTGCGGCATCAAGGTCCATGGTCTCCATGCTCTCGCTGGCCAGCGCCTTGGCCAGCGCCGGCGTTTGCAGACCGCGGCGGATCTCGGCGTTGAGCTTGTCCACCACGTCCTTGGGCATGCCGGGGGGGCCGGAGATCGAAAACCAGGTCGTGCCCGTCAGCTGCGGGTAGCCCAGCTCGGCCAGTGTGGGCGTGTCCGGGTAGCGCGCCACGCGCTTGGCTGACGACACCGCCAGCAGGCGCAGCTTGCCGGTGTCAACGTGCGCATTGGACGAGCTCAGTGTCATGAACGCGGCCGGGATCTGGTTGCCCACCAGGTCCACCACCGCCGGGCCCGCGCCCTTGTAGCTGATGTGCACCATGTTCAGCTTGTTGGCCAGGCGAAACAGCTCGCCCGTCAAGTGGCCGTGCGTGCCTTGCCCAGGCGAGCCCCAACTGAGGCCCGAGGGGTTGGCTTGAGCTGCGGCGATGAAGCCCTTGACGTCCTTGATCGGCTGCTCGGCATTCACCACCATGGCCAGCGGCGGGCCGGCCAGCATGGCGACGTGGGTGAAGTCCTTCATCGGGTCGAAGGCCCCCGGCTGGTCAACGGGTGCGATGACATGCGAGCCGATGCCCGACACCACCAGCGTGTAGCCGTCGGGCGCGGCCTTGGCCACGTCCTTGGAGCCGATGACACCGCCCGCGCCGGCCTTGTTCTCGACCACCACGGTCTGCTTGAAGGCGTCTTGCAGGTGGCGGGCGATGAGCCTGCCCAACGTGTCGGAACTGCCGCCCGGGGCGTAGGGCACGACGATCTTGATCGGCTTGCTGGGCCAGTCAGCCTGGGCGAGTGCGGCGCCGGGCAGCAGGGCGCCGGCGATGGCCGCTGCAAAGAAAGTCAAGGCTGCGCGCAGGGGTGGACGGCGGGTGGTGCTTGTCTGGGTCATGGGGCTGTGGTGGTGGTGGGTTGTGGTGGGGTGAGGCAATCAGGCAGCCGTGCTGCGCAGCGCGGCCAGCACACGCTCGGGCGTGAAGGGCACGCGGCGCAGACGCCGGCCGGTGGCGTCGAACAAGGCATTGGCCAGCGCCGCGGCCACGGGCCGGGTGCTGGGCTCGCCGGCACCATAGCTGCGACTGCCCTGGTTGCCGACGATGACGAGCTCGATGCTGTCGGGCACCTCGGTCATGTCCAGGATCGGGTCGCTCAACCAGTCGACGCTGCGCACGCGCTGCGCGTCAAAGCGCACTTCCTCGTGGCGGGTTCGGCTCAGCGACATCAGGATGTTGGACTCGATCACGCCATCCAGGCTGCGCGGGTTGATGACCAGGCCGCAGTCGTGCGCGACGACAAAGCGCGTGGCCCGCCACTGGCCGGTGGCGCGCTGCACCTCGACCTCGACCACGATGGCCACCACGGCGCCGTTGCGCGGCGCGTAGGCGATGCCGCGGCCGCGCAGCACGGCAGCGCTGCCGGTGCTGGCGGGGTTGGCGCCCACGCGCTGCTGCCAGCCGGCGGCATCGGCAGCGGCCTTCACCACCGCGGCATGGCGCGGCTCGGCCAGGTGCTGCAGCCGGAAGGCCACCGGGTCAAGCGCTGCGGCCAGCGCCAGCTCGTCGATGAAGCTCTCGCTGGCAAAACAAGTGGCCATGCCGTCGGGGTCGCGCAGGGGCGCGGCGCGCCGGCCGGTGGCCAGCGACTGCGTCCCCTCCCCCCGCTCGCCCGACACCCGCTTGGGGTCGCAGCGGTAGCTCTCGGCCGAGACCTGGAACAGGTCCTGGCTGCGCGTTTGGTGGCCGCCCACCAGCTGCGAAGCCAGGCTGTCGCCGAAGCGCGAGGTGCCCGAGGGGCGCGTGCGCCCCGAGTAGCCACGCGAGAAGTAGTCGAAGGCCGTCACCTTGCCCGCACTGTCCAGGCCGCCGCGCATGCGAAAGACACCCGGTGGGCCCTTGGCGTCCCAGGCCGTGGCCTCTTCGCGGCTGTACTGCAGCCGCACCGGCCGGCCCACTTCGCGCGCCACGATCACGGCGTCGACGGCAGCGTCGTCGGCTTCGTTCATGCCGTAGCTGCCCGGCCCGGGCAGCCAGATGATGCGCACCTGCTCCTTGGGGCGGCCCAGCATCTCGGCCACGGTGGGCCGCAGTGGATAGGGCTTCTGGCCGCCCATCCACACCGTCACCTGCTCGGGCGTGATCTGCGCCAGCGCGCAGGCCGGGCCCATGCAGGCGTGCGACTGGAAGGGGTACTCGTAGTGGGCCTCGACGCGCCGCGCCGCTGCAGCCAGCGCCGTGTCGACATCGCCATTGCTGCGGTCGACCTTGGCCGGGCCCTTGGCCGGCGCCGTGCGCAGCGTGTTGTACAGCGCGTCGTAGTCGCTCGAAAACGTCAGGGTTGGCGCCGACCACTTCAGCTTGACGCGCTGCGCGGCCCACACCGCCTGTTCTTCGCGCTCACACACCACAGCGACGAAGTTGCCCTGCTGCACCAGGCGGATGAAGCCCGCCACCTTGGGCAGCGACTCGACCGCCACGAAGTTGGCGCCCGCGGTGGGCGGGCGCAGCACGCGCGCATGCACCATGCCCGGCAGCTTGAAGTCGACCAGGAATTCGAACTGTGCGCGCACCTTGGGCGGGATGTCGCTGCGCGGCACCGACTTGCCCACCCAGCGGTAGGCCGCAGGCGGCTTGGGCTGCACCTTGGTGTCCAGCGCCAGCTCAAAGCGCCCGCCGGCCAGCAGTTCGCCATAGCTGACGCGGCGGCTTTCGTCGCCCGTGAGGCTGACCACGCCGTCACGCACCTGTAGCTGCGCCACGGGCGCGCCCAGCCGTTCGGCAGCGCGCGCCACCAAGAAGCCGCGCGCCTGCGCCGCGGCCGTGCGCAAGGCGCCGCCGCCGTCGGCGATTCCGTTGCTGGAACCGGTGCCGCGCTGGTCCACCGTGGTGGCGGTGTCGCCCATGCGGATATGCACCTGGGCGAAGTCCACATCCAGCTCGTCGGCGACGATCTGCGCGAAGGCCGTGGGCACGCCCAGCCCGGCGTCTATCTTGCCCACCGACGCCGTGACACGCCCTTGCGGGTCGATCGCCAGCCACGAGTCCAGCCGGTCGCGCGGCAGACCGTCGCCCACGGCCGGCCCGGCGTCTTCTGATTGCGCGCCCACCGGCAGCGCCATGCTGACCAGCAGGCCCGCACCGCCGGCCAGAAAGCCGCGGCGGTCCAGCACCAGGGCGTTCATGCCACCCCCTTGGCGGCCAGCATCTGCTTGGCCGCGCGCTTGACGGCGCGCAGCACGCTCACCTGCGTGCCGCAGCGGCACTTCAGGCCCGACAGGCCTTCACGCAGTTCCTGGTCGGTGGCCCGGGGCTTGGCTTCCAGCAGCGCCGCGGCGGTCATGATCCAGCCGTTGATGCAGTAGCCGCACTGCGCTGCCTCTTCGTCGATGAACGCCTGCTGCACCGGGTGCAGCACGCTCGTGTCCTTGATGCCACGCCGCGCGCGCCACTGCGCGGCCAGCCCGTCCAGCGTGGTCACCGAGCGCCCCTGCACCGTGGAGGTCGGCGTGACGCAGGAACGGGTGGCGCGGCCGTCAACATGCACGGTGCACGCGCCGCACTGCGCCAGGCCGCAGCCAAAGCGCGGGCCGCGCTGGTCGAGTTCATTGCGCAGCGCGTACAACAGCGGTGTCTGCGCTTCGACCTGGGCGCGGGCAGGCTGCCCGTTCAGGCGCATCATGATCGCGGCTGCCATGGTGTCTCCTTGCGGTGTGACGGCCACAGGCATGCCCCGTGCGGCCGTTTGATTGCGCTTGATGTTTGCACGAATTTCGGGGACATTGTGCGGCCCGTCATCCATAGAAGACCAGCGTTCTTTCATATGGAACCATCAGCCGGCTGCCCGCAGCCGCGCTGCCACCCTGCCCTCCCCCTCGTTCAACGCTGGAAAACATGCGCCCAACCTCAGCTTCTGCCGCCCTGGTCCAAGACCTGGTCGACGCCAACCGTATCCTCTTCAACCAGCGCGTCGTCGACGCCTTCGGCCACGTCAGCGTGCGCGACGACCGCGACGCCAGCCGCTTCTTGATCTCGCGCAGCCTCGCGCCGGGGCTGGTCACGGCGGACGACATTGGCCTGCTGGCGGTAGACAGCGGTGAGGCCGTGGCCGCCGACGCACCGCGCCAGTACCTGGAGCGCTACATCCACAGCGAGATCTACAAGGCGCGGCCCGACGTGATGTCCGTCGTGCACAACCACTCGCCCGCGGTGCTGCCCTTCACGGTGGCGCGTGGCGCGCTGCTGCGGCCGATGTGTCACATGTGCGGCTTTCTGGCGGGTGTGGGCCGCGAAGGGCCGGCGGTGTTCGAGATCCGTGACCACGCCGGCGAC
Organism: Burkholderiales bacterium; assembly: GCA_031420055.1. Classification (GTDB taxonomy): domain Bacteria; phylum Pseudomonadota; class Gammaproteobacteria; order Burkholderiales; family Burkholderiaceae_C; genus Rubrivivax. The sequence goes on from JANOLY010000522.1 coordinate 8,986, forward strand.
GCCAGCGACTTGCTCATTCGCGACCGCGCTCTGGGTGCGGCGCTGGCCACCACCTTGGCCAACGACCGCGTGGTGCTGATGCGCGGCCATGGCTGCACGGTCGTCGGCCCCTCGCTGCGCGTGGCCGTGTACCGCGCCGTCTACACCGAGCTGAACGCCAAGCTGCTGCAGCAGTCGCTGGCGCTGGGCGAAGTCACCACACTGACCGCGGCTGAGGCCGAGGCCACGCGCGTGACCAACGAGGGCCAGGTCGACCGACCCTGGGGCCTGTGGAAACAGCAGGCCGGCTTGTGAAGGGCCTGGCCTGGAGCGACGCGCTGCTGCTGGGCTACAGCGCCATGGACGACGAACACCGCGAGTTCGTGGCCACGCTGCAGGCGCTGCTGGCGGCCGACGCCAACAGCGTCGCGGCGCGTCTGGACGACTTTGCCGCCCACGCGCGCCGCCACTTTGCTGCCGAAGACACCTGGATGAACGAAACCGCCTTCCCGCCGCGCCAGTGCCATATCGACGAACACGCCGCGGTGCTGGCCTCGGTGGACGAAGTGCGCGCCCTGGTGGCGCGGGGGCGTGTGGAGCACGTGCCCTCGCTCGCCGCGGCGCTGGCAGACTGGTTTGCGCGCCATGCCCATCACCTTGATTCCGCCCTCGCCACCTGGATGTGCAAGCAACGCTGGGGCGCGCGCCCCGTGGTGCTGCGCCGCGGCGCCACGCAAGCCCCGACCTGAACCCTCTCACCGAAAAGCAAACCCATGAACAAGCTCAGACTTTCCATCGCCATGGGCGACTACGACCGCACCCGCGCCCTGCTCGACGGGCGTGTGCAGATCGACGGCGTTGACCCCGTGTGCATGACGCTGTCGCCCGAGGAGACTTTCTTTCGCGCCTTTCGCGGCGTCGAATTCGACATCAGCGAGCTGTCCTTCAGCAGCTACCTGGTCAAGGCCAGCAAGGGCGAAAGCCCCTACATCGCCGTGCCGGTCTTCCTGAGCCGCGCCTTCCGCCACACCAGCATCTACGTGCGCAAAGACCGCATCCACAAGCCCGAAGACCTCAAGGGCAAACGTGTCGGCCTGCCCGAATACCAGCTCACCGCCCATGTCTGGGCGCGCGCCATCCTGGCCGACGACTTTGGCGTGCACCCGCGCGACATCCAGTGGGTGCGCGGCGGCATCGACACGCCCGGCCGGCCCGAGAAGATCAAGCTGCAACTGCCTGCCGACGTGCGGCTTGAAAACGCGCCCGAGGGCGTGACCATCAGCGACATGCTCGACCGCGGCGACATCGACGGCTTCATCGCCCCGCGCCCGCCCAGCGGCGCGGCGCTGCAAAACCCGCAGGTCGGCTGGCTCTTCGACGACCCCACGGCCGCGGCCAAAGACTACTTCGGCCGCACCGGCATCTTCCCCATCATGCATGTGGTGGGCATCCGCAAGGAACTCGCGGCGCAGCACCCCTGGCTGCCCGGCGCCGTGTTCAAGGCCTTCAACCAGGCCAAGGCCCACGCGCTGGAGCAGTTGGCCGACACCTCGGCCACCAAGGTGACGCTGCCGTTTGTTGAAGAGCAACTGAAAGCCGCGCGCGAGACCATGGGCACCGACTATTGGGCCTATGGCGTTGACGCCTGCCGGCGCACGCTGGAGGCCTTTGTACGCCACCACCATGCGCAGGGGCTGTCAGCGCGCCTGATGTCGGTGGACGAGATCTTCCACCCCGCCACTTACGAGTCGTACAGCATCTGAGCCCGGGCACAGCCGGCCCCGTGCTCATGGACTTTGCCGCCAGCAGCGTCGGCCCGCTGGCGCTGTTGGCTGGCGCCTTCGTGCTGGGCGGGCTGGTGAAGGGCGCGCTGGGCATCGGCCTGCCCTTGGTGGCGGTGCCGCTGTTGTCGCTGGGCTTGCCGCCGGCCCAGGCCATCGCGCTGATGGCCGTGCCGGTGCTGGCCAGCAACGGCTGGCAGGCCTGGGACAGCGGCATATCGTGGCCCGGCGTGCGCCGCTTCTGGCCGCTGCTGGCCACGCTGCCCGCGTGCACACTGCTGACCGTGCCCTACACGCTGGCCATGAGCGACGCCATGCTGCGCAACGTGATCGCCGGGGCGGTGCTGCTGGCGGTGGTGCTCAACGCCATGCCGCTGCGCATGACCGTCAGCCCCGAGAAAGAACGCTGGTTCAGCGCTGCCGTGGGCGCCTTGTCCGGCGTCATGGGCAGCGTCTCGGCGCTGACCGGGCCGCTGGTCATCAGCTACCTGGTCAGCCTGCGTCTGGCGCGCGAGGTGTTTGTCGGCACCATCAGCGTCATCTACCTCAGCAGCGCGATCACGTTGTACGGCTCGATGGCCGTGCAGGGCCGCATCAACGAGCGCGAGTTCTTGCACTCGCTGCTGGCGCTGGTGCCCATGGGCCTGGGCATGGCCGCCGGCAAGCGCCTGCGCGGGCGCCTCAGCGAGACCATGTTCCGCCGCCTGCTGCTGGGCTTCTTGGTGACCGTTGCGCTGCTGCTGGTGCTGCGCTGACTCACGCTGGGTCTTGTTCCGAGAGTCGCTGGCTGGCATTGCCGGCTGGGTACTGCATCTAGGGTGTGTCATCAATTGCTCGCGTCCAAACGTTCACTTCGGATTGCGCCAACCGATGGACACAAATGGGACGCAAGTACGCACTGAGGGACGACCAGTGGGAATGTCGGCAAAAGTTGAGCCAGGCCGTGTTGGCCACGGTGCTGAATACCAGCCTCTCAACCGTCCGTCAGTGGGAAATCGGCGACAAGCAGCCCAGCGGACCGTCGCTGAAGCTATTGAGCCTCTTGGACAGGAAGGGCCTGGAAGTCCTGATCTGACGCGGCGTCGTGATCGCGTCGCCGCCCGTAGCTTGTTGGATGTTGGACGGCGCCCTACCTGCCGTTCACGAGTACCCGCAAGTGGCCGCAAGCCGGCACCACTGAACGCCAGGTTCTGAGCGGTTCAGTTCCAACAGGAACTTGAACGCGGTTTACCAACGTGGCGACAGCAGCACGCGCGCGAACTTCGACTTCTCGTAAGCCGCCAATTGTGAGTGTTAGCGGTTGTGAGTCAGCGCACAAATCTGGCTGCGAGACCGCGTTTTGACAGCTGGGCCAGATGAGTCTTGTTCGGTGTCATTGGCGCGGTGACTGACAGCAGCCCCTGCGCCATGCCGTCGATCAGAACGGCACGTCGGCTTCGTCGATGCTGATGTCGTCTGCCGCGCGGACTGCCGTGCCGCGTTCCTCACGCAAGACCTGCTGGATCTGCAGACCGTAATGGGCCCAGACGCGCTCGCGCATGTCATCGAGGATCTCGAAGACCGCGACCGCCTGCTTGGGCGACCAGTCGGTGGGCAACGGCATCGGCGTCGCTGCCTCGCCCCGCTGGGGGATGGCCGCCGGCGCGGCACGCCGGCGCTTCATCACTTGCCCGCCTTGGGTCGCGTGTCGCGCCGCTGCTCGGCCTTGAGCGCGGCACGCGCCTTGGCCTCCTTGAGCCGGTAGGACTCGCCCTCGATGGCCACAACCTCGCAGCGGTGCACGAGGCGGTCGATCAGCGAGACCGTGCAGGCCGCGTTGGGGAACACCTCACCAACGGGTGACTTTGCAGGCCGCATAGAGCCTGGGGATCACGCAGCAAGTCTCTCCACAAGTCCCCCTGGAGTCCCCCGTCTTGCCGGAGACGATCGTGGACAAGTTTTGGCGCTTGAACCGGGCCGCACGGACGCCGGCTTCAGGGCGCCAAGGTGGTGATGCTGGCTGCTGGCAGGCAGCAGGCGGACCACAGCCGCCACAGGGGCAGCGCATTCGCGCCGTAGCGCCTTCAAGGCAGCCTGAGGCCTGGCGCTTGAGGATGTAGTGCGTTTGCACTACGATCGGCGCATGAAAACCGCTGTCATTCCTCAAGTCCGTGTCGACCCGGAGCTGCGTGCTCATCTTGATTCCGTGCTGCTGCCAGGCGAGACGCTGACCGATTTTGTAGAGGCATCGGTGCGTCGCGCGGTGGAGTTCCGTCGTGTGCAAACCGACTTCGCCGCGCGCTGCGACGCCTCGTTGGCCGCGTACGAGCGCACCGGGATCTCGGTCCCGTCGGACGTCGTCCTGTCGAAGCTGGAGGCGAAGGTCGCCGCACGGGTGAAACAGCTGCGCAAATGACGTTCAAGGTCGAGTTCACCCCTGAGGCGGATGCGGATCTGGATCGTCTCTTCGACTTCCTGCTCGAGCGCGCCGAGACAGTCGAGGTGGCCATGCGCGCGTACGATGCCATCATGGTGAGTCGCTCGGTTGCCGACAGTCATCTTTCGACCACGCCCTTCAGCTACCGCAAGGTGGGTCAACGCCCAACATTACGCGAGCTCATCGTCCCATTCGGCTCCACGGGGTACGTCCTTCGTTTCGACATACGCTCTCCGGGGTTGGTCCTCGTCATCGGCGCGCGCCACCAGCGCGAAGAGGACTACCACTGAAGCCCAGTTGCGCCTGTGCCTCTTGCTGAGCCCGCAGCCCCGCTGAGAGCCGCCGCCTTCTACTTGGCGGACTGGTCGGAAGCCCGCACCCCTGATAGACAGACCCGGAGCCGTCCAGTCTCGACGAAACCCTGAATGCGGCCTGCCCGGGTGGCAAGCTCTGCATGAGGATCCAAAGTCACCACCGCGCTGGCGCCGTTGCCCGCCGGGTGCCGCGCGCCGCTCGCCTAAGATGCTCGGCTCCATGAACGAGACGACCTCCACCGCCGAACTGCTGAAGGGCGACCTCTCGCGCCATTCTCCAATGATGGCCCAGCACATGGGTGTGACTTCGTTCTCCAACATTCACAACCCGTTTTCGCCCACCGTCAACTGCACGGTCCCCTCCTGATCCCCTTCGATGGCGCGCCGATTCGAGGTGGTCGCCGCCACGCGATCGGTGCGCGAACTCAAAGGGCGGTTCGGCAAGCCGACGCGCGCCGTCACCATCGACGAGATGAACGCCGCCAATGCAGCGCGGGGCTCGCGCGCACGATGATCGGCCTCGACCCCAACGTGCTCGTCCGCTACATCATGCAGGACGATCCGAAGCAGTCGCCCAAAGCGACGCGTCTCATCGAGAGTCTGGGCAGCGACGAGCCGGGCTTCGTGCCGCTGGTGGCGGTCGTCGAATGGGTCTTGGTGTTGGCGTCGAGCCACGGGCTGAGCCGCGACCAGGTCGCCGAGGCGCTGGACCTGTTGATGCGCAGCAAGGAACTCGTCGTGGACCGCGCCGATCTGGTGCTGCAGGCGCAACGGCGCTTTGCCAAAGGTGGCGCCGACTTCGCCGACTGCCTGATAGAGCGCATCGCGCATGCGCAGGGTTGCCAGGCGACGATGACTTTCGACGCCGGTGCGGCCAAGGCTGCGGGCATGACGCTCGTGGCGTGAAGTACAACCTCGCCAAGCCAGCGAAGCCCGGGCGCGCACCCTACACCCGACATCCGACACCGCCATAGCGGGTCGGTGCAAGGTTCTGGCCCGATGCGCCGCCGGCGCCATCCCGTTCCATCTGCACAGCCCGATGACCCACAGCACCCTCGCGCTCACCCCACACGGCCGCCTTGCTGTGGTGTCCCTGCCGGACGCCCCGCCGCTGCCGTTCGAACTGGCCAGGCAGCTGGCGTCGGACAGCGCCCGGGGTTCGGGTCTGGGTTCGGGTCTGGGTTCGGGTCAGTTACTGCTGAGGCTTGGCGCTGAACACGTCGGCGCGGCCTTGCCACCGGTGGTCGCGTGGTGGCGCGATCTGGCCGTGCGCTACCTGACCGCGCTGTGCACGCTGCCCGAGGTGGCCGAGCACGTGCCGGGGCGTGTGCCGGCGCCGGATACCGGCGAGCTGCAGGCGCTGGCGTGGTCGGCGCCGCCGATGGACGGGGCGGAGTACCTGTCGGTCGAGGTGCTGGAGCGGTTGTGGCAGGAACTCGACGCCGCGCTGCACGCCGCACTGCAGGCCTCGGGACAGCCGCTCGGCGTCTTCCTGAAGGCGCGCAACCCGGCCTGGAACCTGGTCGGCCGCGTCCACGTCCATCTGGCCGAGAACCGCAAGGACGAGCAGTTTCCCTTCGCCTTCCTCGCCACCTACACCACCCGGCTGTCGGCGCAGGGCAAGGCGCAGCACCGGCCGCTGGGCGAGGCCCTGCGCGAATACGCTGCTGCGGCAGACAAAGAGCGCCTGCTCGCCCTGCTGGCGCCGCTGCAACGCGCGGGCGAGGGCTGCGCCTGGTTGAAGAGCCTCATCGACCGTCGCGAAATCTTCCAGCCGCTGCGCTGGAGCGCCGGCGAGGCGCTGGCCTTCCTGCACGATGTGCCGAAGCTCGAGCACGCCGGCGTGGTGGTGCGCATGCCAGCGCAGTGGCGGGCCAACCGGCCCGCGCGCGCGACCGTCAGCGCCACGGTCGGTGGGCAGCCGCCGTCGCTGGTCGGACAGGACGCGCTGCTCGACTTCCAGGTGGCAGTGGTCATCGATGGCGAGCCGCTGAGCGCTGCCGAAGTCAAGGACCTGCTGGCCAACAGCCGTGGGCTGGTGTTCATCCGTGGCAAGTGGGTCGAGGTCGACCAGCAACGGCTGCAGCAGACGCTGACGCAATTCCAGCAGATCGAGCGCCTGGCCAGCGAGCAGGGCCTCGGCTTCTTTGAGGCCATGCGCCTGCTGGCCGGGGCCGGTGCGGCCATCGACGGAAACGAGGTGACGGCCGCGCCCGAATGGGCACAGGTCAACGCCGGGCCCTGGCTGGCCGAGATGCTGGCGGGATTGCGCGGGCCGCAGGGTTTGGCGGCTGTCGATGCCGGCCCCGATCTGCACGCCACGCTGCGGCCGTATCAGGAAGTCGGCCTGCGCTGGCTGCACCTGCTGTCGCGCCTGCGCCTGGGCGCCTGCCTGGCCGACGACATGGGTCTGGGCAAGACCATCCAGGTGCTGGCGCTGCTGCTGGTGCGCAAACGCGCCGAAGGCCCGGCGCCGAGCCTGCTGGCAGCACCCGCCTCGCTATTGGCCAACTGGGCGCAGGAGGCAGCACGCTTCGCCCCGAGCCTGCGCGTGCTGATTGCACACAGCTCGGCCCACAGTTCGGCCCACACCTCGGAGATACCAGCCGAGGAACTGGGTGCACTGCCGCCCGAGCGCCTGGCCGGGATCGATCTGGTGATCACCAGCTATGGCTCGCTGCACCGCTACGCCTGGGTCCAGTCCACCCCCTGGCGGCTGGCGATCCTGGACGAGGCGCAGGCGATCAAGAACCCCGGCACGCGGCAGAGCAAGGCGGCGAAGACGCTGAAGGCCGGCTCACGGCTGGCCTTGACCGGCACGCCGATCGAGAATCGGCTCGGCGACCTGTGGAGCCTCTTCGACTTCGTGAATCCGGGTCTGCTGGGTGGCGTCAAACAGTTCACCAGCTTCGCCAAACGCCTGGCCGACAGCCCCGGCGGCTACGCGCCGCTGCGCCGGCTGGTGCAGCCCTACATCCTGCGCCGGCTCAAGACCGACAAGGCGGTGATCAGCGACCTGCCGGACAAGATCGAGCAGAACGCCTACTGCAGCCTGTCGCGCAAGCAGGCAGCGCTGTACCAGCAGGCGGTGGGCGACCTGACCCAGGCGCTCGACGAGGGCGTGGAGGGCGTGGCGCGCAAAGGGCTCGTGCTGGCTTTCATCACCCGCTTCAAGCAGATCTGCAACCACCCCTCGCAATGGCTGGGCGACGGCGGCTGGGCCGAGGTTGACAGCGGCAAGCTGGCCCGCCTGCGCGAGTTGGCCGAGGTCATCGCCGCCAAGCAGGAGAAGATGCTGGTGTTCAGCCAATATGCCGAAGCCACCGCCCCGATCGCCGCCTTCCTGGGTTCGATCTTCGGCCGCGAGGGTTGCGTGTTGACCGGCGCCACGGCGGTGAAGGGCCGCCAGGAGCTGGTCGCCCGCTTCCAGGGGGACGAGACGGTGCCCTTCTTCGTGCTCTCATTGAAGGCCGGCGGATCGGGCCTCAACCTCACCGCCGCGTCGCATGTCGTGCACTTCGATCGCTGGTGGAACCCCGCAGTGGAAAGCCAGGCCACCGACCGCGCTTTCCGCATCGGCCAGAAGCGCAACGTCCTGGTCCACAAGTTCGTCTGCCGGGGCACCGTCGAGGAGAAAATCGATGCGATGATCAACGACAAGAAGCGGCTGGCTGCCGACCTCCTCGATGCCGGTGGCGGCGAGGTGAAACTCACCGAGTTGAGCGATGCCGAACTCTTGCGTCTGGTCAGTCTCGACCTGAAATCCGCCTCAATTCAGGGATAGCGAAGGATCGTCATGTTCTATGAATGGGCTCCCTATGTCCCGGTCGCCGAGCGCCGCCGCAAGGCCGCTGGCGAGATGGCCAAGTTGGCCAAGAAGGGGCAAGCCCTTTCGCCGGTCGTCGTCCGGGGCCGCGCCATTGCAAGCACGGCCTGGGGCAAGGCCTGGTGCGCCAACATGGAGAGCTACAGCGACTACGCCAACCGCCTGCCGCGCGGCCGCACCTACGTGCGCAACGGATCGGTGGTCGACCTGCAGATCACCCCCGGCATGGTCGCGGCGCGGGTCAGCGGGTCGCAGGTGTACCGCACCACCATCACCGTGGCGGCGGTGCCGAAGCCGAAGTGGCAGCAAGTCTGCGCCGACTGCGCTGGCGGCATCGATTCGCTGGTGGAACTGTTGCAAGGGCGCTTCTCCAAGGGCGTGATGGACCGCCTGTGCCGCCAGGGCGATGGCTTGTTCCCCGTGCCCAAGGACATCCGCTTCGACTGCTCGTGCCCGGACGGCGCCTATATGTGCAAGCACGTCGCCGCTGTCCTGTACGGCATTGGCGCGCGTTTCGACAGCCAGCCCGAGCTGCTGTTCACGCTGCGCCAGGTCGACGCCGCCGAACTGCTGAGCAAGGCCGGCAGTGGCGTGGTCACCGCCCCGGTGGCTGGCGAGCGCACCCTGACCGGCGACGATGTCGGCGCACTCTTCGGGCTGGAGATGGACGAACCCACTGCGGCGGCCACGGCAAGGCCGGTGAAGCCGAAAGCGGCGGCCAAGCCGGTGCGTGCAGCGGCGCGTCCAGGCGCCAAGCCGTCACGTCCGAGCGCCAAACCGGCACGTCCAGGCGCCAAACCGGCGCGCCCGCGCGACCCGGCCTCCCGCCTGCTCGCCGCCTTGCACCGGGCAGGCTCGCTCGACAACGCCGCCGCCCGCGCTGCCACTGGCCTCGACGCCGACACGGTGCGGCCACTGCTCAAGCAATTGGTGGCAGACGGACATGCCCGGGTGCAGGGGCAGCGGCGCGGCACACGCTACGTGGCGGTCGGGAAAAAGCTGAAGGCATGAGCTGCATCGCCGCGGGCGAGATCCTGGGGGACGCGGCGCGAGTCCGCGCGCTGGTACGGCGCGCCGCTCGATGCCCGCACGCTGGCCGAGATGAAGGGTCCCAGCATCGACCTGAACAGCCCGGATGGGGTGCCACCCGGGGCCATGCTGGCCTTCTTCTCCACGTTGCTGGACGCGCATTACCTCGAACACTTGCGCTCGCAGTACACCCGCTTTCGTGCCGCCCTGGCCACACCGGCCGGCGCGCGGCGGCTGGCGCAGTGCTTGGCGGGTGGCAGCAGTCGCCAGCGAAACCCGCCCTGACCCTGCGGCAGCAGCCGAAAGTTCAAGACCTGCTGCGGCCGGAGCCAGTGACCTCGCGCCACCGCAGGCGCAGCACCTCGAAGGCAGTTCAGTCCCGACAAGAACTTGAACGCGCCTTACCCAAGCGGCGAACTCTGCGCAGGGTTCCAGAGTCACCGCCGCATTGGCGCTGTCGCCCGCCAGGCGCCGGGTGCCCCGCGCCCAAGATGCCCGGCTTAATGAGCGAACCGACCTCCACCGCCGCACTCATGAAGAGCGATTTCTCGCGCCATCCTCCAATGATGGCCCAGTACCCACAGGTGACTTTCCAGGCCTGACAGAACCTGGGGATCAGGGCTCAAGTCTCTCCACCAGTCCCCCTGGAGTCCCCATGGTGCCTGGCAGCACTTGAACGCAAGTGTCGGCACCCGAACCGGCGACACGGATGAAGGGGTCGAGGCACCGAAATGCAGATGCTCGCAGGCAGCCATCGACCCGTTGCAGGCATCAACCGCGCTGCACTGGCGCCGACGGCGCTTCGGCGTCATCAGCCAAGCATTCCGTCAGCACCGCCATCGCCTGGTCGATGATCGCCGTCGGATGGCCCTTGGCTATCAGCTGCTTGCGCCGGTTGTTCGACAGCACGCCCTTGTTCTGCAGGACGCTGCGGATCATGAGCACCAGGTCGTCGTTGTTCATGTCCACCGCATCGTTCACCGCGCGGTAGGCCTGGTCGAAGCGCTGCAGGAAGGCGCTCTCGTTCTGGAGATCGCGGTCCAGTGCCTCCTGGGCCATGCGCAGGCCGAACTCGACGCACTCGGTCCCGTCCCAGTAGCGATAGATCTCTGGCGCGCCGGTGAACTCGGCCTTGACCAGTTCGTCGATCACGGTCACCTTCCAGAATTGGCGGGTCTTCTTGGAGAAGGATTCCAGGGCCTTCAGGTAGTCACCCTCGTTGCGCTTCATGGCGACGGACACGGGCAGCACCAGGCCGTTGGCCAGCCGCGGGTCCTGGCAGGCCGCCTTGTGGAACAGGAAGCGCGACAGCCGGCCGTTGCCATCCATGAACGGGTGTGAGAAAACGAAGGCGAAGCTGGTGACAGCGCCGCGCACCAGGGCGTCCACGCCGGTGCCCGGGTTGTTCGCGAAGCTCATGATCTCGTCCATGATCTCCAGATTCAGATCGGGCGGTGGCGGCACGTAAGTCACGCCCAGCGCGCCTGGCAGATCCTTGCGAAGCCAGTTCTGCTTCGACCTGAACTCGAAGGCCTTGTCCAGCGGACTGGTGATCGTCAGGTTCTGCAGGGCCACGAGGTAGTCTTCTGTGAGCTGCTCGGCCTCGTGCGCGCGCGCCAGCAGTGAGGCGAAAGCCTCGCGCTTGTCGTCGGTCGCACTCTCCCGCTCGATCGCGTAGGAGTTGTCCGTCTCGCTCAGGTACGCCCAGCGCACGGCCCGGTCGAGTAATGCCGGATCGATCCCGTCCACGAACGCCTTCACCTGGTCGAGGACGTTGCTCCTGACCAGGATGTCGATCGCCGGCGTGCGCCGCACGGTGATGCAGTACCGCAGGGACCCGATGCCGTTGAAGTCGACGCGCCACCGGCTCGATCGGGTGCTTGCTGCCGTCAGGAACCTGTCCGGTGAGAACAACACCCGGTAGGGCCCGCGGGCGGCCGGTAGACCGGTCAAGGTTGTGCCGTTGGCCAGTTCCCACAGGTAGCAGGCCTGCCTGGCGTACCAACTGGTGGGCTTGGCGATGAACGCCCGCGCCACCGCCTCAGCGGGAATCTTCTGGAGCGCCAGGATGGCAATCTGCAGATTCAACTGCTCGTGCTTCAGCGCGAACAGGAGGTGCTCCAGCGGGTCGTCGGACGCGGGGGCCACATGGACAGGGACGGCCAGGATGCTGTCACCAAAGGTGTTCTTTCGGGTGACCCCTCCAGCACGGGTCGTCACCTCCGGGGCAAACGCCGAGAGGCTCAGGGACTCCCGTAGAAATTCGTACCCAACGATCCGGTCCGCCATGTTTTTCTTCCGGTGACCACAGAAAATCTTAAGCAAAGTTAGTTTTGCACAGTTTTTCTTCCGCGGACGCCACCCGCGGATCCCAGGCGAGGCTCGGTGCGACCAACGGCCGGTCTGGGCCAGACCGCCGACCTCCGATGATTGGCACGCGAGGACGCGCTGACGCCCTGGGGTCCATCGCCCACCTGTCTCGCCTGACGGCCCGCGCCCCTCGCCTAAGATCGTCGACTGTATGACCGAGCCGATCTCCACCGCCGAACTCCTGAAGGGCGAACCCTCACGCCATTCTCCAATGATGGCCCAGTACTTTGGCATCAAGGCCGAGTACCCGGACACGCTGGTGTTCTACCGCATGGGTGACTTCTACGAGCTGTTCTTCGACGATGCGCGCAAGGCGCACCGGCTGCTGGACATCACGCTCACCACGCGCGGCCAG
>JANOLY010000523.1:0-3016 GCA_031420055.1 Burkholderiales bacterium
GTGGCCTGCGGCGTGGACATGTTCGACTGCGTCATGCCCACGCGCAACGCCCGCAACGGCCACCTGTTCACACGCTTTGGCGACCTGAAGATCCGCAACGCGCGGTTTCGCAGCGACCAATCACCCCTGGACCCGACCTGCCGGTGCCACACCTGCGCCAGCTTCAGCCGCGCCTACCTGCACCATCTGGAACGCTGCGGCGAAATGCTGGCACCCATGCTGGCCAGCATCCACAACCTGCACTACTACGTGAACCTGATGCGCGAGTTGCGCCAGGCACTGGACGAAGGCCGCTTTGAGGCCTGGCGCACGCAGTTCAAGGCAGACCGGGCGCGCGGCGTGGGTTGACGGCGGCTCGTTGACCACGAAAAAGGAACATGCCATGTTCCTTTTTCATTGTGTCTGAATCACAATGCGGCCATGGACATCGCCCGCAGCCGCCTTCGCGACCAGGTACTTCGCGCCTTGGGTCGCTCGCGTGCCGTGGTTCTGGCCGGGCCGCGCCAGTCCGGCAAAAGCACCCTGGCCGCCAGCCTGGTACCTCGCCAGGGCGTACGCTGGTTCGACCTGGAAAACCCGGTAGACCGGCAACGCCTGCAGCAGCCCATGACGGCGCTGGCCGCCTTGCAGGGCCTGCAGCCGCCGGCTCATTCGGCAGCCCCGGCGGGCCCCATCGTCATCGACGAAGTGCAGCTCTCGCCCGGCCTGTTCCCGGTGCTGCGGGTGCTCATCGACCAGTCGCCGGCCAACGGCCAGTACCTGCTGTTGGGCAGCGCGTCGCCGGCCCTGTTGCGCCAGGCCGGCGAGTCGCTGCTGGGGCGGGTGGAGGTCATCGAGGTCGGCGGGTTCGACCTCGGCGAGGTGGGCCCCGCGCGGCAGGCCGCGCTTTGGTTGCGCGGCGGCTACCCGCGTTCGTTTCTTGCAGGCAACGACGGCGACAGCATGGCCTGGCGCACCCAGGCCATGCAGCAGCACGTGCAGGTCGACTTGCCGCAGTTCGGCGTGAATGTGCCGGCGCCGGCCATGCTGCGCTTCTGGCGCATGCTGGCGCACTTGCATGGCCAGGTTTGGAGCGCTGCAGACCCCGCACGCTCGCTGGCCGTATCCGAGCCCACCGTGCGCCGCTGGCTCGACGTGCTGACCCAGACCTTCATGGTGCGCCAGCTGCAGCCGTGGCACCAGAACCTGGGCAAACGCCAGGTCAAGGCGCCCAAAATCTACTTCCGCGACACCGGCTTGCTGCACGCGCTGATGGGCCTGCCGACGCTGGACGCCCTGCTCTCACACCCGCGCAGTGGCGCCAGCTGGGAAGGCTTTGCGCTGGAACAGGTGCTGCGCATCGCCGCACCCGACGAGGCCTATTTCTGGGCCACGCACAACGGCGCCGAGCTCGACCTGCTGCTGCTCAAGGACGGGCAACGTGTGGGCGTGGAGTTCAAACGCGCCGACGCGCCGGGTGTGACGCCGTCGATGCGGATTGCCATGCACGACTTGCAGCTCGATCAGCTGTACGTCGTCTACCCCGGTAAGCTGCGTTACGCGCTGGCCGAGCGCATGCAGGCCGTGCCGCTCGCGGCGCTGTTGTAGGGCGCAGGGCTGTGGCTGAAAAACAGCAGTGACGCTAGTTTCAACGCGCGCGCGCGGCGCGCCGCTAACGCGTTGGCACAACAGCGTCGGACTGCGCCAGCGCCCAGGCCGCCAGGATCGCCCGGTGGTTGGGAATGTTGGCCAAGTAGCCCTGGCGCAGCGCCTCGTCGCTGATCAAGGCCGCCGAGGCCATGAGTTCGCGGTAGACGCGCTCCAGCCACTCGCTGGCGCGTGCGTCGCCAGCGCTGGACAGCACCAGCGTGCACATCAGGGCGATGTGGCGCGGGTCCTGCGCCTCTTGCCGAGCGCCGGTGCTGGCTTCACCGTCTAACGCTGCTTGTACGTGCATCATGGCGCCGGCCACGTCGCCTTGCATCAAGGCCAGCCGCGCCAGGCCGGCACCGGCGTCCAGCGCTGAGACGGTCTTGTCGGCGAGTGACAGCGCCATCGCGGTGTCGAAGGCCTCGGCCGCTGCCGCGTAGTCGCCCAAGTCCAGCGCGGCTTCGCCGACATGGCACCAGGCGTCGGGCTCCCAGCGCTTGAGTGCGACCTGCTGGGCAAGGGCGACAGCCTCGCGCGCCAGGCTCAAGGCTGCGGCGCCCTGGCCCACCCAGCGTTCGAGTTTGCTCAGGTAGAGCAAGGTGCCGCACTCGTAATTGCGTTCGCCGTAGGCCCGTGTCATGCGCAGGCCCTCTTGCGTGAAGCGCCGGGCGGCGAAGAGCTCACCCAATTCGAGCCAGGCGCCGCCCAGGTTGGCGGTGGCGCTGAGTTCGTTGAGCGGGTGGTTGGCGGCGCGCGCGCATGCCAGTTCCTGCTCATGCCAGCGAAGCCGGGCCCGTGGGTCCTGCCGGTGTTGGGCCACCATCGCCAGCAGGTTGAGGTGTGACCCCTCGATTTTGGGCAGGCCGAGTTCGCGCGCCTGCGCCAAGCCCTGGCGGGCCAGGCGTTCGGCGGCGTCCCAGTCGCCCAGGTAGCGGTGCGCCATGGCCAGCTGGCGCATCGCGCCGATGCGCGTGCGCTGGTCGCCCGCACGTTCGGCGCAGGCCATGGCCTGGCGCGCGGCGGCCTTCAAGCCCACGTAGTCGGCGCGCCATAGCAAGTAGGTGGTGCGCCGCTCGTAGGCCAGTGCGCGCTTGCCATCGTCGTCCAATGCCTCGGCCAATGCCGCCAGCTCGTCGATGGCGATGAGTTGCTGCGTGTGCTGGCCTGTCAACCTCAAGGCATTGTCGCGACGCATCAGCAAGCGCCAGCGCAGCTCTTGCTCGGTGGGCTGCGCGCTGCCCTGGGCCAGCGGCCCGTCGAGCAGTACCAGCCCCCGCTGCACATGGTGCAGTGCCTCGCTGTGGGCGTAGCGCGAGGCGGCAAACTCGGCCGCACGCACATGGTGCTCCACGGCCAGCAGCGCGTCGCCAGCTTGTTCGAAGTGGTG
>JANOLY010000524.1:0-5993 GCA_031420055.1 Burkholderiales bacterium
TCGGGTTGGACGGCGCGATGACAATTTCTGTGCGGTCGGTTGTGCCGGTCAGCGCCGTCCACGGCCCAGGCACAGCCAGCCAGTTCGCGCCGCCATCGGTAGAACGCTGGACCACTGTGGTGACACTGGTCCCAAAGCCCAGGCCCGCATACTGCTGCGAAAAACTGCCCGGCCGCGCGGCAATCGAGATGCCGTCGGAGGTATGGGTTCTGGTCCAGTTGACGCCACCATCGGTAGAGCGCCACAGTCCGCGCGCTCCATTGCCCGCGGGCCGTGTTGCGGGGCGGCCAAAGATGCCCAGAGACGTTGCAGCCACCAGCACATTGGCGTTGGCGGGGTCGACCAGCAAAGCCGTGAAGGCCGTGCCCTTGAAGAAGGTGGCGACAGCCAACTGCTGCCAGTTCACGCCGCCATCGGTGGACTTGAGCACGCCCTCGCCACCAAATGACACCCCAGAGAACGTGCCTTCACCCGTGCCGGCATAGATGGTGTTGGGACTGCTGGGCGCGTAAGCGACGGCTCCGATCGCCAGGGAGGGCGCGGCGTCGGTCAACGCGACAAAGTTGTTGCCGCCGTCTTTCGTCTCCCAGAGGCCACCGTTGGCGGTGCCAACCAGCCAGCGGTTGAGGTCGGTGGGGTGCACCGCCAATGACGCCACACGGCCGCTCATCGGACGGGTGGTGAGGGCGTTGCCGACCTGCCCGCCGGTGATCGGCTGCGGCCCGATCGGTGTCCAGCGCGAATTCAACACATACGGGAAGGCAGTGGCCAACGCATTGATCTGGGGCAAGGCCCTGGCCCCGGGAGCGTCCGGGAACGAACCGTCAGGGTTCGCTCGCATCCGGTAATTGTGGAGAAGTCGCTGGATCGGCTTGCTGTTAAGTTGTCGCTCGGTCAGGCCCGACCCTTCCAGAACGCCGGGAATCGGCAAGCGGTTGTCTTCGCGAGCCTCTTGACTCCAGGACGGCGACGCCATTGCACACAACACCACTGCAACTGCGACTTTGAAATTACCGCGCATGTACACCTCGAATGGTTAAGGTAACTTGACTGGACAGCTCCGCATTACACGAATTTCGACGAGTTCTCGAAGAACACGAACCTGAACCCACCCGGAACGCCAAGGAGAACCCGCATGCACGGCTGCCAAGCCGGCAGGCTGCAAGTTTCATGCCGAATTTCACGCTTCAGGAAAAAACACGTGCCAAATCAACGCACTGTGGTCAGGGTGGCGAAGCGCCGGCGGCGCTCGATGAACGACGGTGTAAAGAAGCTCGACACTTGGGGCCTGGCGTTAATACCTCCTCCCGCGCGATCAGATGCGATTGACGGTCGCGCAAGCGTTCAGCGTGGCGGCTGCTCGACACCAAGCGCGTTGGCGGGGGCCATATCAGCGGGATTATTGAGCAGCGTATTCGGCGCGGCGGTTTGATTGATGTCCCCGCCATCAATTCGCGGGGGAACCAAAGCTCTGGATCTCGTTAATGCCGCACGCCCTTGCGCGGCCAATGCATAAGCATCGCGGCTTGCTGCAGTCACCAACAGATTGCCAGTCTGCGCCAACGCCTGGACTTCCAATGCGTAATGCGGCCCACCGCCGCGCGGCCCGATGAATGCGCCTTTGCGATGCACGGACTGCACCACGATGCCAGATTCAAGGCTTTCGCCCACCCGGTAGGCGCGGGCCGGCTTGGAGCCCGTGCTGATGAGTGCCACGCCCTGATCGCTTGAATTCAGCGCGGCCGACGAGATAACACCCACCAGCAAGAAGCGCGAAGTTGCATCGCTCGCGGCTGGCACGACAGCCTGCGCCGATGGCACCACGTCAACCCCGAGCAGCCGCGTCAAGTCACCCATGGCGGCGAGCTCGTGTGGCGCGGGCGAAACCACAGGTGGCGGCACACTGTCGCGTTCGAGAAGCCCAGCACCCCAAAACGCGGTACTTGCAGCCACTGCACCCCAAGTCACGAGTGCGGCGCCACGGGAGTTCATGGGCCCATTGTGATCGACCGTGCTTGTGGCCCACCCATGCTTGCACCCAAGCGCCCGCCTGATCCGCCAACGCGCGGCGGGTCCGCTGACCGTGGCAGACCTGTTGCGCCAAATGCGCGGCTACAGTAGCCCTCCGGCGCCAGCCAGCGCCCGCAACCACCGCCGCCTGGCAAGGTAAACCGTGACCCACCCCGTGGACAGTCGCCTCAACCCCGGCACCGCCTTTGACGCCGCCCGCGTCATGCACGCCCGCGTCAACGCCGCAGCGGTGGGCCGCCGGGTGGCCAGCCTGGCCGCACGGCGTTCGCTGAAGAGAGACCACCAGGCGGCCTGGCTGCTCAAGGCCATCCAGTGCATGGACCTGACCACGCTGTCGGGCGACGACACGCCCGGGCGTGTGCACCGCCTGTGCGCCAAGGCGCGCGCTCCGGTGCGTGCCGACTTGCTGGCGGCCCTGGGCGTGCCTGCCGTGCAGGTGGGTGCCGTGTGCGTGTACCACGAGATGATCGGCCCGGCGGTGGCTGCGCTGGCCGGCAGCGGCATCCCGGTGGCCGCCGTGTCGACGGGCTTTCCGGCCGGGCTGTCGCCCATGGAAACGCGGCTGCGCGAGATCGAGTTGTCGGTGGCCGCCGGCGCCACCGAGATCGACATCGTCATCTCGCGCCGCACCGCGCTGCTGCACGACTGGCAGGGCCTGTTTGACGAGGTGGCGGCTTACCGCCGCGCCTGCGGGCCGGCGCACCTGAAAGCCATCCTGGCCACGGGCGAGTTGCAGACACTGGAGAACGTGGCGCGCGCGTCGTGGGCTTGCATGATGGCCGGCGCGGACTTCATCAAGACCAGCACCGGCAAGGAGGGTGTCAACGCCACGCCGGCGGTGTCGCTGGTGATGGTGCGCGCCATCCGCGAGTTCTTCGAAGAGACCGGCCACATCGTCGGCTACAAGCCGGCCGGCGGCATCGCAAGCAGCAAGCTGGCGCTGCAGTACCTGGTGCTGATGAACGAAGAGCTGGGCCCGCGCTGGCTGCAACCCGAACTGTTCCGCTTTGGCGCGTCGAGCCTGCTCAGCGACATCGAGCGCCAACTCGACCACCACGTGCATGGCAGCTACAGCGCCAGCTGGCGCCACGCGCTGCCTTGAGGCCCCCATGTCCAGAATCACGGAGATCATGCAATCCATGGACTACGGCCTCGCCCCCGAGTCGCCCGCCGAGGCGCAACGCTGGCTGCAGGCGCAGGGCCCCGAATTCGGGCTGTGGGTAGGCGGCCAGAAGGTCGCCACCAGCAGCCATTTCGACAGCGTCAACCCGGCCAGCGGCCAGGTGCTCGCGCGCGTGGGCCAGGCCAGTGCGGCGCAAGTGCAGCAGGCCGTGGATGCGGCCCAAGCGGCGCTGCCGGCTTGGGCAGCACTGGGCGGTCACGGCCGCGCGCGCCATCTGTATGCATTGGCGCGCACGCTGCAAAAACACGCGCGCCTGGCTGCTGTGCTGGAGAGCATGGACAACGGCAAGACGATCCGCGAAAGCCGCGACATCGACATCCCGCTGGCCATCCGCCACTTCTATCACCACGCCGGCTGGGCGCAGTTGCTGGACAGCGAGTTCCCGGCGTTTGAGGCCATCGGTGTGGTCGGCCAGATCGTGCCCTGGAACTTCCCGCTGCTGATGCTGGCGTGGAAGGTGGCGCCGGCCCTGGCCTGCGGCAACACCGTGGTCTTCAAGCCGGCCGAGCAAACGTCTTTGAGCGCGCTGCTGTTTGCGCAATTGAGCGCCGAAGCCGGGCTGCCCCCGGGCGTGTTCAACCTGGTCACGGGTGACGGCGCGGTGGGCCAGGCCATCGTGGCCCAGCCCGGCATCGGCAAGATCGCCTTCACGGGGTCCACCGAAGTCGGCCGCCTCATCCGCCGCGCCACCGCCGGCAGCGGCAAGAAGCTGAGCCTGGAACTCGGTGGCAAGTCGCCTTTCGTGGTGTTTGCAGACGCCGACCTCGACGCCGCCGTTGAAGGCCTGGTCGACGGCATCTGGCTCAACCAGGGCCAGGTGTGTTGCGCGGGCTCGCGCCTGCTGGTGCATGAGGGCACTGCAGAGCGGCTGCTCTCCAAGGTGCGCCAGCGCATGGCGCGCATCCGTGTCGGCAACCCGCTGGACAAGTCGGTCGACATGGGCCCGCTCATCGACCGTGTGCAGTGGGAACGTGTCAACGGCTTTGTCGAGCGCGCACGCGCCGAGGGCGCGCAGGTGCTGCAAGACTGCGCCTCGGCCGTGGACTTCGACCAGGCCAGCGGCTGCTACTACCGCCCGACGCTGGTCACGGGCGTGGACACCGCGTCAGAGATCGTGCGCGACGAGGTCTTCGGCCCCGTGCTGTGCGTGCAGACCTTCCGCACCCCGGCCGAGGCCATCGAACTGGCCAACCACACGGCATACGGCCTGGCGGCTTCGGTGTGGAGCGAGTCGATAGGCCAGGCGATGGAAGTGGCCGCGGGGCTGAACGCCGGCGTGGTGTGGGTCAACGGGGTGAACCTGTTTGACGCCGCCTGCGGCTTTGGCGGCGTGCGCGAAAGCGGCTTCGGCCGCGAGGGCGGGCGCGAAGGCTTGGTTGAGTACCTGAAGTTGCGCGCACTGGCCGAGCCCGCCGCGCGGCGCCGCAAAGCCGCCGCCGGCAAGCCGCTGGCGGCCGCGCGCCCGGCCATCGACCGCACCGCCAAGCTCTACATCGGTGGCGCCCAGGCGCGGCCCGACGGCGGCTACAGCCGCGAGGTGCACGCCGGCGAACAGTTTCTGGGCGTGGTGCCCGAAGGCAACCGCAAGGACATCCGCAACGCCGTCGAAGCCGCCGCCAAGGCCGGCGCCTGGCGGCGAAGCGCGGCCCATGCGCGCGCGCAGGTGCTGTACTACATCGCCGAAAACCTGCTCGCGCACGCGGCGCGGTTTGAAGTCTGCCTGGCGCCCGTGGTCGGGGCAGAGCAGGCCCGCGCGGAAGTCGAGGCCTCGGCGCAGCGGCTGTTCAGCTGCGCTGCCTGGGCCGACAAGTTTGATGGCGCCGTGCACCAGCCGCCCATGCACGGCCTGGCGCTGGCGCTGCACGAGCCGGTGGGCGTGATCGGCATCGTGGCGCCGGCCGCCGTGCCGCTGTTGGGGCTGGTCTCGCTTGTGGCGCCGGCCATCGCCATGGGCAACCGTGTCGTCGCCGTGCCGTCCATGCTGCAGCCGCTGGTCGCCGCCGAGCTCTACGCCTTGCTGGAAACATCGGACCTGCCGGGCGGCGTGCTCAACCTCGTCACCGGTGACGCCGATGCGCTGACCGACGTGCTGGCCGCGCACCGCGATGTCGATGCCCTGTGGCACCACGACGCGCGGCCCGAGGTGCACATGCGGCTGGAGGCTGCGTCTGCCGTCAACCTCAAGCGCACCTGGGTGGCGGGCCCCGCAGCGCGCGACTGGTTCGACGACGCGCAGGGCGAGGGCCGCGAGTTCCTGCAGCACGCGACCCGGGTGAAGAACATCTGGGTGCCGTACGGCGTGTGATGGGGCCGCGCGAGCAATGAGCCCGCCCCTGGTCAAGATCTGCTGCATCGCCAGCGTCGAGGAAGCCAGGCTCACCGCCCGCACGCGGGCCGACGACATCGCGGCGCAGCACGCCGGTGCCGGCACGACCACGCTGCAGCTGGTGGACCACGTGCCGCTGCCCGAACTGCGCCACCTGCGTGCGCTGCTGCCCGGGGTAGAGCTGGCGCAGGTGATTCACGTCACCGGCGAGGAGTCCGTCGCCGAGGCCATTCAAGTCGCCCCCTTGGTGGACGCCATCCTGCTCGACTCGGGCAACCCGACGCTGGCGGTGAAGGAGCTCGGCGGCACAGGCCGCACGCACGACTGGTCGCTGTCACGCCGAATCCGCGATGCCGTCTGGCCCCTGCCCCTGTGGCTGGCGGGCGGCCTGCGCGACCACAACGTGGCCCAGGCCATCGCCGCCGTGCACCCGCACGGGCTGGACCTGTGCAA
>JANOLY010000525.1:0-10924 GCA_031420055.1 Burkholderiales bacterium
ATGGACTGGACGACGCGCATCAATAGCCGTGCAATGCCTGGTCAGGGAAGCTGCCGTCCTTGACGGCCGCCACATAGCGGCGCACGGCCTCACCGAGGCTGGTGCTGCCGGGCAAGATGCCGCGCTTTGTGCGCGACTTCATGGCCGGCAGCACCAGCCTCGGTGAGGCCGTGCGCCGCTATGTGGCGGCCGTCAAGGACGGCAGCTTCCCTGACCAGGCATTGCACGGCTATTGATGCGCGTCGTCCAGTCCATTTCCGAACTGCACCGAGCCCTGGCAGACGGGCCCCGTCCGGTCTTCGTGCCCACCATGGGCAACCTGCACGAAGGCCACCTGGCGCTGCTGCGGCTGGCGCGCGAACACGCCAGCCCGGTGGTGGCCAGCCTCTTTGTGAACCGCTTGCAGTTTGCGCCGCACGAAGACTTCGACAACTACCCGCGCACTTTCGATCGTGACTGCGACTTGCTGCGCGAGGTCGGTTGCGACGTTTTGTTCGCGCCCGACGAACGCACGCTGTACCCCGAGCCGCAGCGCTTTCTGGTGCAGCCACCCGGCGAACTGGCCGACCTGCTGGAGGGCCAGTTCCGCCCGGGCTTCTTCACCGGCGTGTGCACGGTGGTCAGCAAGCTGTTCAACATCATGCAGCCGCGCGCGGCCGTTTTCGGCAAGAAGGACTACCAGCAGTTGATGATCGTGCGCCGCATGGTGCAGCAGATGGCGCTGCCCATCGAGATCATCGGTGCCGACACCAGTCGCGCGGCCGACGGCCTGGCGCTGTCGTCACGCAACGGCTATCTCAGTGCGCAAGAGCGCGCCCAAGCGGTGGCTTTGCCGCAGACGTTGCAAACGGTCGCCGCGGCACTGCGCCGGGGTGAACCCGATGCGCCCGGACTGCAGGCGCAGGCCATGCAATCGCTGACTGCCATGGGCTGGCAACCCGACTACGTGGCGATTCGCCGGCAGGCCGACCTGGGCGTGCCGCGACCGGGCGATGCCCTCGTGGTGCTGGCGGCGGCACGCCTGGGTCGGACACGGCTGATCGACAATCTGGAAGTATGAGCAAAGCAACGGACTGGATGAAAAAAGGCGGCCTTGTGCTGATCACCGCCTTGGGCCTGGCCGGCTGCGGTACGCCCAAGGCGCCAGGCGGCGCGCTGTCTGCCGCCGATGGCGCCTGGCAGAAGGTGCTGATTCCGGGCAAGCGCGCCACCGAGTACAACTTGGAGATGTTCGACGGCCGCCGCGCCATGGCGGCGCGCTCAGAGGGCTCGGCCAGCATGATGCGGCGCGAGGTGAACGTGGCACCCGATCGGCTCGGCAACGTGAACTTCAGCTGGCAGGTCCGCGAGCTGATGCACAGCGCCCACGTCGGCTACTCTGACGCCGAGGACGCTCCGGCGCGGCTGCTGCTGGCCTTTGGTGGCGACGTCGCTGCCCTGCCGGCACGCACCCGCATGATGTTCGAACTGGCCCAGGCACTCACCGGCGAGACCCCGCCCTACGCGACGTTGATGTACGTGTGGGACGCCAAGGCACCGCTGGACAGCGTGATCGTCAACCCGCGCACCGACCGCGTCCGCAAGATCGTGGTCGACTCCGGCCCGGCCGAGCTGAAACGCTGGCGCGAGCACCGCCGCGACGTGGCGGCCGACTTTCGCCGCGCCTTTGGCGAAGAACCCGGGCCACTGGTGGCCATCGCCGTCATGACCGACAGCGACAACACCCGCTCGCGCTCACGCGCCTGGTACGGCCCGGTCACACTGGATTGAGCGCCGCAGCCGCCCCCATCGCCGCCGCCCAGCCCCCCTGATGCTGGCCTTCATCCTTCGTCGCCTGGCCCAGGCCGTGCTTGTGATGCTCACGGTGGCCTTCATGGCCTTCATGCTGTTCCAGTACGTGGGCGACCCGGTCACCAGCCTGCTGGGACAGGACGCCACGCAAGAGCAGCGCGAACAACTGCGCCAAGACCTGGGGCTGGACCAGCCTTTCCCGGTGCAGTTCGCGCGCTTTGTCGGCAATGCCGTGCAGGGTGAATTCGGCCTGAGCCTGCGCCAGGGCCGCAAGGTGTCGGCGCTGATTGCAGAGCGCTTCCCGGCCACGCTGGAGCTGGCGCTGGCGGCTGGCGTGATCGCCCTGGGCCTGGGCGTGCCGCTGGGTGTGTACTCGGCCCTGCGCCGCGGGCGGTTTGGCTCGCAGTTGGTGATGACGCTGTCGCTGCTGGGTGTCTCGCTGCCGACCTTTCTGATCGGCATCCTGCTGATCCTGGTGTTTGCGGTGACGCTGAAGTGGCTGCCCAGCTTTGGCCGCGGCGACACCGTGAACCTGGGCTTCTGGAGCACCGGGCTGCTGACGGTTGACGGCTGGAAGCACCTGGTGCTGCCGGCCATCACGCTGTCGGTTTTTCAGCTGGCGCTGATCCTGCGCCTGGTGCGCGCCGAGATGCTGGAAGTGCTGCGCACCGACTACGTGAAGTTCGCCCGCGCGCGTGGGCTGCACAACCGGACTGTGTATTTCGGCCATGCGCTCAAGAACACGCTGGTACCCGTCATCACCATCACGGGTTTGCAACTCGGCAGCTTGATCGCCTTTGCCATCATCACCGAGACGGTCTTTCAGTGGCCGGGCATGGGCTTCTTGTTCATCCAGGCGGTGCAGTTCGCTGACATCCCGGTGATGGCCGCCTATCTGTGCCTGATTGCGCTGATCTTCGTGGTCGTCAACCTGGTGGTCGACCTGCTGTACTTCGCGGTCGACCCCCGGCTGCGCCTTGAACGACCGACGGGCGCGCACGGATGAACCAGGCCGCACCTTCAGCACCCGGGCGGCTGGCACGCTGGCGCGACAGCGACGTCTGGCACAGCTTTGTCTCGTCACCCATGGCCATGCTGGCCGCGGCCATCGCTGCCGTGTGCGTGTTCTGTTCGGTCTTCGCACCCTGGGTGGCGCCGCACAACCCCTTCGACCTGGCCACGCTGAACCTCAGCGACGCCCGCCTGCCACCGGCCTGGGTGGAAGGCGGCAGCCGCAACTACCTGCTGGGCACCGACGACCAGGGCCGCGACATCCTCTCGGCACTGATGTACGGCGCACGCATCTCGCTGGGCGTGGGCGTGGCCTCGGTGGTGCTGTCGCTGCTGGTGGGCGTGGGGCTGGGGCTGCTGTCGGGCTTTGCCGGCGGCAAGGTCGACGCTTTCATCATGCGTGTGTGCGACGTGATGCTGTCGTTCCCGTCCATCTTGGTCGCCTTGCTGATTGACGGTGTGGGCCGCGCGATGTTCCCCAACGCGCACGAGACGCTGGCCTTTGGTGTGCTGATCATCGCCATCTCGCTGACCGGCTGGGTGCAGTACGCACGCACCGTGCGCGGCAGCACGCTGGTCGAGCGCAACAAGGAATACGTGCAGGCCGCACGCGTCATCGGCGTGGCGCCGCACCGCATCATGTTCAAGCATGTGCTGCCCAACGTGATGGGGCCGGTGCTGGTGCTGGCGACCATCCAGGTGGCGGCCGCCATCATCACCGAGGCCACACTGTCCTTTCTGGGCGTGGGCGTGCCACCGACCTCGCCTTCGCTGGGCACGCTGATCCGTGTCGGCAACGACTTCTTGTTCAGCGGTGAGTGGTGGATCACCATCTTCCCCGGCGTCATGCTGGTGCTGATTGCACTGAGCGTGAACCTGTTGGGCGACTGGCTGCGCGACGCGCTCAACCCAAGGTTGCGCCTGTGACTGCGCCCTTGCTCGAGGTCAGGAACTTGCGCGTGGAGTTCCCGACCCGCCGCGGCACGCTGCTGGCGCTGGACGACATCTCCTTTGACATCGCGCCCGGCGAAATCTTGGGCGTCGTGGGCGAATCGGGCGCGGGCAAGTCGCTCACCGGCGCGGCCATCATCGGCTTGCTCGAACCCCCCGGGCGCATCGCCTCGGGCGAGATCGTTCTGGACGGCCAGCGCATCGACCAGCTGCCCTACGAGCAGATGCGCAAGATCCGCGGCAAGAAGATCGGCGCCATCTTCCAGGACCCGCTGACCTCGCTCAACCCGCTGTACACCATCGGCCGGCAGCTCACCGAGACCATCCTCACCCACCTGCCGGTCAGCGCCACCGAAGCGCGGCAGCGCGCCATCCGGCTGCTGCAGGAAACCGGCATCCCGGCGGCCGAGCAGCGCATCGACCAGTACCCGCACCAGTTCAGCGGCGGCATGCGCCAGCGCGTGGTCATCGCCCTGGCGCTGGCCGCCGAGCCGCAGTTGATCGTGGCCGACGAACCCACCACGGCGCTGGACGTTTCCATCCAGGCGCAGATCATTTCGCTGCTCAAACGCCTTTGCAAGGAACACGGCGCGGCCGTGATGCTGGTGACGCACGACATGGGCGTGATCGCCGAGACTTGCGACCGCGTGGCGGTGCTGTATGCCGGCCGCGTGGCCGAGATCGGCCCCGTGCGCGACGTCATCCACCGCCCCCGCCACCCGTACACCGCCGGCTTGATGGGCTCCATCCCGGCCATGGACGAAGACCGCGAGCGGCTGCTGCAGATCGACGGTGCGATGCCGCCGCTGAACGCTATTCCCCTGGGCTGCGCCTTCAACCCGCGCTGCCCGCAGGTGATGGCGCGCTGCCGCGTTGAGCGGCCAGAACTGTTCGACGCCGGGCCCACGCGCGCCGCGTGCTGGCTGGTCGCAGACACCCGGGTGAGCGCATGACGCCGCTGGTCGAAGTACACGACCTGGCCAAGACCTTCGATGTCTCGGCGCCCTGGCTCAACCGCCTGGTCGAGCGCAAGCCACGGCAGTTGGTGCATGCGGTGGACGGCGTCAGCTTCAGCATCGCGCGCGGCACCACACTGGCCCTGGTCGGCGAGTCCGGCTGCGGCAAGAGCACCGTGGCGCGGCTACTGGTGGGCTTGGACCAGCCCACGCGCGGCAACGTGCGCTTCGATGGCCAAGCCACCGATGCCGGGCAGAACGCCGCCGGCCTGCGCACGCTGCGCCGGCGCATGCAGATGATTTTTCAGGACCCCTACGCCAGCCTGAACCCGCGCTGGAAGGTGCTGGACATCGTGGCCGAGCCTCTGCGCGAGCACCGCCTGCTGAATCGCGAGCACGACTTGCTGGGCAACGACCGCGGCGCCGATGCGCTGCGCGCCAGGGTCGGTGAATTGCTGATGTCGGTGGGGCTGGCCGCGGCCGACGGCGAGAAGTTTCCGCACCAGTTCTCAGGCGGTCAGCGCCAGCGCATCTCGATCGCCCGCGCCCTGGCCACGCAACCCGAGTTCTTGGTCTGCGACGAACCCACTTCGGCGCTGGATGTGTCGGTGCAGGCGCAGGTACTGAACATCATGAAGGACCTGCAGCGCAGCCGCGGCCTGACCTACCTGTTCATCAGCCACAACCTGGCCGTCGTGCGCCACGTCGCCGACGAGGTGGGCGTGATGTACCTGGGGCGCCTGGTCGAAGTGGCCCCCAAGGCCGATCTCTTTGCGCGGCCTCGTCACCCCTACACGCGCATGCTGCTGGACGCCATTCCCGACATCCACATGTCGGGCCGCGCCCGCACGCCCGTGCAGGGCGAGGTGCCCAATCCCCTGAATCCGCCCAGTGGCTGCGCCTTCCATCCGCGCTGCCCGCACGCCAACGCCCGCTGCGCCAGTGAACGGCCGGCCTTGATCTCGTTCCAGGGCGTGCAGGTGGCCTGCCACGCCGTGCAAGAAGGCCGGCTCTAGGCCTGTATGAGCCGCTCGCCGGCAAACAACTGGGGCACCGTCTCGCGCTCACGCACCAGGTGCACCTGATCGCCGTCCAGCATCACCTCGGCGGCGCGCGGCCGCGTGTTGTAGTTGCTGGACATGGCCATGCCATAAGCCCCGGCTGAAAGGATGGCCAGCGTGTCGCCGGGCTGCACTGCCAGCGCGCGCTCACGGCCCAGCCAGTCGCCGGACTCGCACACGGGGCCGACGACGTCCCACACCGCGCTGCTGCCTGGGCGCAGCACGCAAGGCTCGATGCCCATGTAGGCCTGGTACAGCGCCGGGCGCATCAAATCGTTCATGGCCGCATCGACGATGCAGAAATTCTTGCCGCCTTCAACAACACGGCCGGGCTTGAGCACCATCACCTCGGTCAGCAGCACCCCGGCGTTGCCGACCAGCGAGCGGCCGGGCTCGAACAACACCTCGCGGGCGCCGTGGCCGCGGGCGTCCAGGCGCTGCAGCAAGCGGCCGACCAGTTCGTCAGCGGCCGGCGGCGTCTCGTCGGCATAGGTGATGCCCAGGCCACCGCCCACGTCGACATGGTGGATGGCGATGCCGGCGGCCTCGACCGCTTCGACGAGGTCGAGCAAGCGGTCCAGCGCATCGAGGTAGGGCTCGACCTGTTCGATCTCGATCCGATGTGGCAGTCGATGCCCACCACCTCCAGGCCGGGCAGCGACGCGGCGTGGCGGTAGGCGGCCAGCGCCTGGCCGTGCGCGATGCCGAACTTGTTGCCCTTCAGCCCGGTGGAGATGTAGGGGTGGGTGCCGGCATCGACATCGGGGTTCACGCGCAAACTGATGCGCGCGCGCCGGCCCAGCGACAACGCCACGCTGTTGAGCAGGTCAAGCTCGCTGGTGCTTTCCACATTGAAGCAGCGCACGCCGGCTTTGAGCGCCTGCGCCATCTCGGCGGCCGATTTGCCCACGCCGGAAAACACCACCGTGGCGGGGTCGCCGCCGGCAGCCAGCACGCGGGCCAGCTCGCCGCCAGAGACGATGTCGAAGCCGCAGCCGGCGCGGGCAAAGGTCTGCAACACGGCCAGGTTGGAGTTGGCCTTCATGGCATAACAAACCAGGTGCTTGCGGCCCACCAGTGCACGTTGGTAGGCGGCCAGCGCGGCGAGCATGGCGGGCCGCGAATACACGAACAGGGGCGTGCCAAAACGGCGCGCCAGTGCATCCAGCGAATGCCCGTCCAGCAGCAGCTCGGCGCCGACGCGGGCCAGGTGCGGGGCGCCCGGCAGGCCCTTCATTTGGCGGCGGACGCGGCGGCCGGCGGCGGCGGCAGCGTCAGCGGCCCCTTCTGGCCACAACCGGCGATCGTCAACACGGCGAGCCCCGAGGCCAAGCACCGCAGGAGCGACACCGCTAAACTGAACTTCAATCGACAAGGCATGCGAAGGATTCTAATGAGCACGGCTGCGGCCCCTACGGCACTCACCAACCTGCAGTACCAGGAAGAAACATCGGCCCTGCTGGCCCGCATCGAGGCCACCACGGACCGATGGTTGCAAGACGACGTGGTGGACATCGACACCCAGCGCACCGGCGGCTTGCTGGAGATGAGCTTCCCCGACAACAGCAAGATCATCGTCAACACCCAGCCACCGCTGCACGAAGTGTGGCTGGCCGCGCGCGCCGGTGGCTACCACTACCGCTGGCAGGACGGTGCCTGGCGCGACACCCGCGACGGCAGCGAATTCTTCACCGTGCTGTCGCGCAACGCCACTGCGCAGGCCGGCCAGCCGCTGAGCTTCTAGCGACGAAACAGGTCGAGGATGCTGTTGCGTTCTTCGGTGGAAGGCGCCCGTGGCAGCTTGTCTTCCAGGCCCACGCTGCTGATGCCGCGGCCCTCAGTGAATTCTTCAAAGGTCCAGTAGGACCCCGCCCGGATCACCCCCTCGGGAGGCGTGCGCTCTTGCACCGGCACACCCTTGAGTGCGTGCTGCATGAACTCTATCCACACCGGCAGGGCCAGGCCCCCGCCCGTCTCGCGGTCGCCCAGTTTTCTGGGGTTGTCAAAGCCGATCCAAACCACGGCAGCAAGCGTCGGCTGGAACCCCGCAAACCAGGCGTCCATCGAATCGTTGGTGGTGCCCGTCTTGCCGTACAGGTCGGGCCGACCCAAGGTCGCCTGCGCCCGGGCGGCCGTGCCTGAGCGGGCGACCTCCTGCAGCAGCGTGTCCATCACGAAGGCATTGCGCGCGCTCAGGGTGCGCATGGACTCGTCGAGCACGGGCGGCACCGTCTCTTGCAGCACGCGACCCTTGCTGTCGGTGATGCGGCTGATGAGCATGGGCGCCACCCGGTAGCCGCCGTTGGCGAACACGCTGTAGGCACTGGCCATCTGCATCGGCGTCACCGAGCCGGCACCCAGCGCCATGGTCAGGTAGGCGGGATGTTTGGCCGCCTCGAAGCCGAAGTTTTCCAGCCACTGCTGGGCAAAGTTGACCCCGGTGGCCTGCAGCACCCGAATCGACACCATGTTCTTGGACTTGGCCAGCGCGGTGTGCAACGGCATCGGCCCCTCGAACTTGCCGTCGTAGTTCTTGGGCTCCCAGGGCTGGCTGCCCGTGGCCCCGGCGTCAAAGAACAGCGGCGCGTCGTTGACCACCGTGGCCGGTGTGAAGCCGCGCTCCAACGCTGCCGAATAGATGAAGGGCTTGAAGCTCGAGCCCGGCTGGCGCCAGGCCTGGGTGACATGGTTGAACTTGTTCTTGCCGAAGTCAAAACCGCCTACCAGGGCGCGCACGGCGCCGCTGCGCGGGTCCAGCGCCACCATGGCGCCTTCGACCTCGGGCACCTGCGTCAGGTACCACTCACCCTTGTTCAGGTTGGGTTGGCGGTAGGCGCGCACCACGGCACCACGGCGTATCTGCACCTTGGGCCCGGCTTTGTCGGACAGGCCCGATGTGACCGGCCGCAGACCTTCTCCCGTGACCGTGATCAGGTCCCCCGACTGCAGCATGGCCACCACTTTGCGCGGCGCGACCTCCAGCACCACGGCCGAGCGCAGGTCGTCGTTGTCGGGGTGCTCGGCCAGCGCCTCGGCCACGCGCGCATCGACCAAGGCCGGGTTGGCGGGCAGGTCGATGAAGGCCTCGGGACCGCGGTAGATCTGGCGCAACTCAAAGTCCATCAAACCCCGACGCAGCGCTCGGTAGGCCACCATTTGGTCGGCCGAGTTGACAGTGATGTGCACGTTCAAGCCGCGTACATAGGCGTCATCGCCGTACTGCGCATACACCAGCTGGCGGGCCGTTTCCGACACGAACGCGGCGTGCACACCGGCGTCGGACTGCGTGCGGTAGCGCAGCACCTGGGCCCGCGCCTGGTCGTGCTGGCCCTCGGTGATGAAGCCGCTCTCGAACATGCGGTCGATGATGTAGCGCTGCCGCTGCGTGGCCCGCCGGGGGTTGGCAATGGGGTTGTAGGCCGACGGCGCCTTGGGCAGACCGGCCAGCATGGCGGCTTCGGCGACGCTCACCTCCTTCAGTGGCTTGCCGAAGTAGATCTCCGAGGCCGCGGCAAAACCGTTGGCGCGCTGGCCCAGAAAGATCTGGTTCATGTAGATCTCGAGGATCTGGTCCTTGCTCAGCAGGCTCTCGATCTTCAGTGCCAGGAGGATTTCGTAGATCTTGCGGGTGAAGGTCTTCTCGGTGGACAGGTAGAAGTTGCGCGCCACCTGCATGGTGATGGTCGATGCACCCTGGCTGCGCGCGTCGCGCAAGTTCTCCAGCGCCGCCCGCACGATGCCTTTGTAGTCCACCCCGCCGTGCTGATAGAAGCGCGTGTCTTCGGCCGCCAGCACGGCGTCTTTCATGACTTGTGGAATCTGCGCGATGGCCGTGAAGTTGCGCCGCTCCTCGCCGAATTCACCCAGTTGCACGCCGTCGGCGGAAATCACCCGCATCGGCAGCTTGGGACGGTAGTCGGTGAGGCTGCCCACATCGGGCAGGTTGGGGAACGCCACCGCCAGGGCCAGCCCGATCACCATCAACAAGGCCAGCAATCCGGCCAGGGCCAATGCCGCCCCCCCGGCCACGGCTTGTCCGGCCCGGCCGGCCCAGGCTCTGCCGCGGCCAGAGGGGCCGGGATGCTCAGGCGGTGTGGTCGACGCGGGGGGGGGTGGGCTCACGGGTGTAGCTTCTTGCGGCGTGCTCAGGATGGGCGGTCAGGCAACCTGGCCTGGCCGGAGTTTATAGAACGGCACCCCGGTCGCTGACCCGGTCACAGAGGTGCCGCCCATGCAGACCAGCTCGGCGCGCCCGACGGGGCATCAGGCGATGCGAGTTGCGCAATTTCGTGGGCTTGTTCACACGCCGCCTGGCCGCAACCAGCCCCGTCACTTCAAGTGCCTTTCCGCTTGTTTCAAATGACCCGGCAGCGTCGGGCGAAGGCAACGTCAGACCGGCCTTCCCAGCCCGTTTCTCTTTGGACCACAAGGGCTTTGCTGCTAGCATTGAAGTGACTTCTTAACAAGCCCGTGGTCACGTGGTCGCATGGGGCCTTAAGTGCCAGGGGGTTCTGCGTGGGTTTTCTCGACACTTTGCGCGGCCGCAAGCACGCCCCGATGATCGGGTTGGAAATTAGCTCGTCCAGCGTCAAGCTGGTCGAGTTGGGACAGAACAGTGCGGGTGAGTACGTGCTGGAGCGGTTTGCCTCCGAGCCTTTCGAAAAGGGCTGGATCACCGACGGCCAGGTCGAGATGTTCGACGAGGTCGCCGCCGCCGTCAAGCGTGTCGTGGCCAAGAGCGGCACGCGCACCAAGCTCGTGGTCATGGCCATGCCGCAATCGGCCGTCATCACCAAGCGCATCATGCTGCCGGCCGGCCTGCGCGAAGAAGAAATGGAACTGCAAGTCGAGTCTGAAGCCAACCAGTACATCCCGTTCTCGCTGGACGAGGTCAGCCTGGACTTCTGCGTCATCGGCCCCAGCCCCACTTCGGCGGGCGATGTGGAGGTGCTGATCGCTGCGTCGCGCAAGGAACGGGTCGAGGACCGCAAGGGCCTGGCCGAAGCCGCCGGCCTGAAGCCCGCCGTGCTGGACATCGAGTCACATGCGTCGCGACTGGCCATGAGCCGCGTCGTGGCTGCCTTGCCTGGCGAAGGGCGCGACGCCTTGGTGGCCCTGTTCGAGATCGGCGCCGACACCACGAGCCTGAAGGTG
>JANOLY010000526.1:0-3611 GCA_031420055.1 Burkholderiales bacterium
CAGTGCGGCACCGCGCTGGCTGGCCTGTACCGGCAGGGTCTCGGCGAGTTCTTTCTCGACGACCTTTGGCGCTACGAGGCGGCCTGGGTCGTGCCCACGCCAGCGGTCCAGGCACAGCTGCTGGCGGCGATGAACGAGCCGCCGCAGCGCATCGCGCGACTGCATGTGGCGCCCTACAGCATCGTGAGCTACGCCTGGGGCCGCCGCTACCAGCAGTCGAACCAGTGGGCTGTTGAAACGCTGGCCGCCGCAATGGAGCCGGCCACCATCCGCACCCGCGACCAGGCCCAGGCGTGGCTGCAATTCAAGGGCTATGAGCCGAGCACGCTCAAGATCGGCCCGCTGACGCGGCTGGGTGGGCGGGTCGGCTCGGCCAACGTGGCTTTCGACGACCACCCGAATGAGAAGCGCTTCAGCGACCGCATCGAGACCGTCACTGTCGATTCGGTGTTCGCATGGCTGCTGCGCAACGGCCTGGCCGGTTCCGTCAACACCGTTCGATGATGCGCCGGCGCCATCTCATGCTCGGCTGCTGCGGCGCGCTGGCCGTCGGCCTGTTCACCGGCCTGTCGGCGCGCGCTGCGGGCCCCTTGCGCAACCCGTGCAAGGGCGCGTGGCCTGCCAGCGGGCCGGGGCAGGCGTTGGTGCAGCAGGCCTTTGAAGGGGTGGTCGCCACGCGCTTGCTCGACACCCACGCGCACCTGCTGGGCAACGGTGACGCGGGCTCGGGCTGCACCATCCACCCCAGCATGCACCAGTGGTGGCGGCCGGTGGAGGTGCTGCGCCGGCGCGCCATCCTCGACGCGGCCTGCGTGGCGCCTGATGCGCCGTCCATCGACCGCGCTTATGTCGAGCGCTTGCAGGCGCTGGCTGCCGACTTCCCCGCCGGCGCCCGCTGGTGGCTGTTTGCTTTCGAGCAAGCCTGTGACGACGCTGGACAGCCGCGCGCCGACTGGACCACCTTCCACGTGCCCAACGCCTACGCCGCGCAGGTGGCGGCAGCGCTGCCGCAGCGATTCGCCTGGGTGGCTTCGGTCCACCCCTACCGGCCCGACGCGCTGGCCCGGCTGGACGCCGCCCTGGCCGGCGGCGCGGTGGCCGTGAAGTGGCTGCCCAGCGCCATGAACATTGACCCGCGTGACGGCCGCTGCCGGCCGTTCTGCGAACGCCTGGCGCGCGCCGGCGTGCCGCTGATCGTGCATTGCGGCGAAGAAAAGGCCGCGCCCGGCGCCGGCCGCGACGAGCTCGTCAACCCGCTCTTGGTGCGCCACCTGCTTGCCCACGGCACGCGCTTGATCGTGGCGCACTGCGCGTCGCTGGGCCATGCCGACGACACCGACCAGCCCTCGGCCCCGGTGCGCCCGGCATTCGAGCTGTTTGCGCGCTTGATGGACGAGCCCGAATGGCAAGGCCGTTTGTTCGCCGACATCTCGGCCGTGTTCCAGCGCAACCGCCGGCCAGCCGTGTGGCGCGCGGTGTTGCAGCGCCAGGACTGGCACCACCGGCTGCTGCACGGGTCTGACCACCCGCTGCCCGGGCTGATGCCGCTGTTCTCGCTGCCCGCGCTGCAGCGTGCCGGTGTGCTGGCGCAAGACGACATCGACGCCCTGGCCGCCATCCGCGAGTACAACCCCTTGTTGTTCGACTTCGTGCTCAAGCGCCGCCTGCGCCTGGGTTCGGCCCGGCTGCCGGCCGCGCTGTTCGAAGGCCGCGCCCTGTCTGCCGCCGCCACCACGACCCAAGGAAGCACGTGAGTTCAAGTTCAGGCGCCGCCACCGATCACCCCAACCAGTTCGCCTTGCTCGGCCAGCGCCGTTTTGTCCCGTTCTTCTGGGTGTAGTTTCTGGGCGCTGGCAACGACAACCTGTTCAAGTTCGCTTTCACGGTGATGGTCACCTACCAGTTGCAGGTCAGCTGGCTGCCGGCCTCGCTGGCCGGGCTGGTGATAGGCGCGCTGTTCATCCTGCCGTTTTTGCTGTTCTCGGCCACCAGCGGGCAGCTCGCCGACAAGCTGGAGAAGACGATTCTGATCCGTTATGTCAAGACGCTGGAGATCGCCATCATGGCTTTTGCCGGCTGGGGCTTTGTGCAACAGCATGTGCCCGCACTGCTGGCCTGCGTGTTCCTGATGGGGCTGCACTCCACACTCTTCGGCCCGGTGAAGTTCGCCTACCTGCCGCAGCACCTGTCTGAGCGTGAGCTGACAGGCGGCAACGGCATGGTGGAGATGGGCACCTTCGTGGCCATCTTGCTGGGCCAGGTGGCGGGCGGGCTGCTCATCGCGCTGCCCGAACACGGCGCGCAGTACACCGCCGCGGCCTGCCTGGTGGTGGCCGTGCTGGGGCGCTTGATGGCGCAGGCGGTGCCGCACTCACCGGCCACCGACTCAGGCCTGGTCATCAATTGGAACCCCTTCACCGAGACCTGGCGCAACCTGGTGCTGGCGCACGGCAACGTGGTGGTGTTCCGGTCGCTGCTGGGCATCAGCTGGATGTGGTTTTTCGGCGCCGTGTTCCTCAGCATGTTCCCGGCTTTCGCGCGTGACGTGCTGCATGGCAACGAGCAGGTGGCGTCGCTGCTGCTGGTGGTGTTTTCCATCGGCATCGGCATCGGCGCGCTGCTGTGCGAGGTGCTCTCCAAGCGCCATGTCGAGATCGGCCTCGTGCCGCTGGGCGCGATCGGCATGACCGTGTTTTCGGTCGACCTGTACTTTGCGGCGCGCGGCCTGCCGCCGGCCCAGGCGCTGACGTTGGGCCAATTCGTGGCCGTGGCAGCGCACTGGCGCGTGCTGGCCGATCTAGCGCTGCTGTCGCTGTTTGCCGGCATCTACAGCGTGCCGATGTACGCGCTGATCCAGATCCGCAGCCAGCCCACGCACCGCGCGCGCATCATCGCCGCCAACAACATCCTCAATGCGCTGTTCATGATCGTCAGCTCGATCGGCGTCGGGCTGCTGTTGCAGGCCGGCTTCACGATTCCCGAGGTTTTCCAGATCGTCGGTCTGCTCAACGCCGTCGTCGCCTTCTACATCTTCCTGCTCGTGCCCGAGTACCTGTTGCGCTTCCTGGCCTGGGTGCTCACGCGCCTGGTCTATCGCTTCGAGGTCGAAGGCGATGAAAACATCCCCAGCAGCGGCGCGGCGATCCTGGTCTGCAACCACGTCAGCTTCGTCGACGCCGTGCTGCTGATGGCGGCCAGCCCGCGGCCGATCCGTTTCATCATGGACCACCGCATCTTCGCCACACCGGTGCTGGGCAGGCTGTTCAAGCTCGGCAAGGCGATCCCGATCGCGCCGCAGCGCGAGGACCCGGTGGCCTACGAGGCTGCTTTTGCCCAGGCGCGGCGGGTGCTCGAGGATGGCGAACTGTTGTGCATCTTTCCCGAAGGCGGCATCACGCGCGACGGCAGCCTGGGCGAGTTCAAGGGCGGCATCATGAAGATCCTGGCCACCCACCCGGTGCCCGTGGTGCCGATGGCACTCAACAACCTGTGGGGCTCGTACTTCTCGCGCGCCGAAAGCGGAACGGCGATGGCCAGGCCCTTCCGGCGCGGCTGGTTCAGCCGCGTTGGCCTGGTGGCCAGCGAATCCGTGCCGGCGGCAGCGGTCACAC
>JANOLY010000527.1:0-14310 GCA_031420055.1 Burkholderiales bacterium
GTCTTCACGCGCCACGGCCACACCGGCGAGCGCCGCGCCGGCGACATCGGCTTCGCCACAGTGCGCGGTGGCGACATCGTCGGCGAACACACCGTGCTGTTTGCCGGCACCGGCGAGCGCATCGAGATCAGCCACAAGAGCAGCAGCCGCGCCAACTACGCCGAAGGCAGCCTGCGCGCAGCACGCTTCCTGGTCGGGCGAGCGCCAGGGCTGTACAACATGCAAGACGTACTGCAACTCGGCGCCTGACAGCCCGCACCCGCCATGGAAGGTCTTGCCCGAATCTGGTCCGACAGCGACAACGTGGGCCGCTTGGTGGTGCTGATACTGCTGGGCATGTCGGTGTGTTCGTGGGTGCTAATCCTGTGGAAGGGCTGGCTGCTGCGCCGCGCCCGGCGCGACATTGCCGCGGCCGTGCCGGCTTTTTGGGACGCCGGTTCGCTGGACGACGGCCGCGCGCGGCTGATGGCCATGGACCACGAGCGGGTGCTGCTGCCGCTGCTGGACGCAGCCACCAGCCGGCCCGCCGGCGGCACGCTGGAAAGCGCGGGCCGCGCCGAATCTCAGCTGACGCGCCGGCTGCGCGACGCGCTGCACCGTGGCCTGGCCCACCTGCAGTTCGGCCAGGTGCTGCTGGCATCGGTGGGCAGCACGGCGCCTTTTGTAGGCCTGTTCGGCACCGTCTGGGGCATCTACCACGCGCTGGCCGGCATGGCCGCGGCCGGCAGCATCACCATAGACCGCGTCGCCGGCCCCATCGGCGAGGCCCTGATCATGACCGCCGCCGGCATCGCCGTGGCCGTGCCCGCCGTGCTGGCCTACAACGTGTTCGGCAAGTGGGTAGCGGCCTGCGAGGCCGATCTGGAAGGCTTTGCCCACGACCTGCGCGAAATCATGGCGCCGTCGCGGTCGTCTGCGCGCACCTCAGCCGCCGCAACCGACGCCACCGAGACGCGCTGACATGGCTTTCGGCCGCCTCGAGCGCAACCCCGGCTCGCAGCCGATGAGCGACATCAACATGACGCCACTGATCGACGTGATGCTGGTGCTGCTGGTGATCTTCATCATCACCGCCCCGCTGATGACCAGCAGCCTGCGCCTGGACCTGCCGAAAACCGAAGGCGCCACGCCCAGCGGAGCACCCAGCGTCGTGGCGCTCGGCATCGACGCGCAGGGCCGGCTCTTCCTGGGCGACCAGGCTGCCACGGCCGAAGACCTGCTGGCCGCCTGCAAAGACGCCGCACGGCGCGACCCCAACACCGAGGTGCAACTGCGCGCCGACCGCACCGTGCCCTACGGCCGCGTGGCCGAGGTGATGGGCTGGGTGCAGCAAGCGGGGCTGTCGCGCATCGGGTTCGTGACCGAGGCGGCGGAGAAATGAGCCCGCAGCGACATCCGAACCGGTCTTGATGTTCGGCTGCGCCATAGCACTAGGTGCTATATTTCCACCCAGCAGACGGGCACATGGCGATCTACGAGACTCGACACTTCGACCGCTGGGCCCGAAAGGAAGGTCTGACCGACGCCAGTCTGTGCACGGCGATACGCGAGTTGACAGAGGGCCTGTTCGACGCCGACCTTGGCGGCGGACTGTTCAAGAAGCGCGTCGCACGGCCGGGCCAGGGAAAGAGCGGTGGGTTCAGAACACTCGTCGCAACGAACAAGGGCGCACGTTGGATCTTTGTATTCGGCTTCTCGAAGAACGACCGCAGCAACATCGATCGCGCCGAGACTGAAGCCCTCAAGCGGTTGGCGAGTTATTTGCTGTCGCTGACAGCGCAGGCTCTGGACCTGGCCCGGGCTACAGGCGAGTTGATGGAGGTTAATTGCCATGCCAAAGACCCGATCACCGATTCTTGAGGCCGTTCACGACACGGCCAAGGGCCTGCACCGCGCCGGCGTGATGGACCAGGTCACCCTGCGCGAATTCGATCGGCTGTGCCTGCCACCGGTGGAGCCGCTGGCGCCCGAGCAGATCAAGCACATCCGCGAAAGCTCGCGGGTCAGCCAGGCGGTCTTCGCCCGGCTGCTCAACACCAGCCTGTCGACGGTGCAGAAATGGGAAATCGGCCAGAAGCGGCCGACCGGTACGGCGCTGAAGCTGCTGCATCTGGTGCACAAGCGCGGGCTTGAGGTCGTTGTTTGAGCGTCTGGAGGTCTGACTCAATCGCCGGTGCGTTGCCTACAGGTCTTGCTGTCACCGCCACTTAACGGGCTGGACATTGCGCACTGGCGACGAGACGCTCTGGCTGACCAAAGATCGCGGCCCGGCGCTGATCACGCACAACGCTTACGTACAAGTCATCAGAAGCTTTGACGGACGAATCTCGTTGAGGCCATCCGACTTCTAATGGCGCTCGTAGCTGGAGCCGCCAAAGGCTTGTAACGATGCTCTCGGACCCGCTGTCGACGAAACCGACGAATTGTTTGCTCGGCCCTGCAACAGGCGCGCTTCGTAGAATCGCCCGATGAACGAAAAGTACACCCCCGCCGAAGTCGAAGCCGCTGCCCAGGCGCACTGGGAAGCCACCGGCGCGCACCGCGTGGTCGAAGACACCACGCGGCCCAAGTTCTATGCCTGCTCGATGCTGCCCTACCCCAGCGGCAAGCTGCACATGGGGCATGCGCGCAACTACACCATCAACGACATGATGGCGCGGCACATGCGCATGAAGGGCTTCAACGTGCTCATGCCCATGGGCTGGGACGCCTTTGGCCTGCCGGCCGAGAACGCGGCCATCGCCAACGGCGTGCCGCCGGCGCAGTGGACACGCGCCAACATCGCCGACATGAAGGCCCAGATGCAGCCCCTGGGTCTGGCGCTGGACTGGAGCCGCGAACTCGCCACCTGCGACCCCGGCTACTACAAGTGGAACCAGTGGTTCTTCTTGAAGATGCTGGAAAAAGGCATCGCCTACAAGAAGACCCAGGTCGTCAACTGGGACCCGGTCGACCAAACCGTGCTGGCCAACGAACAAGTGGTCGATGGCCGCGGCTGGCGCAGCGACGCGCCGGTTGAAAAGCGCGAGATCCCCGGCTACTACCTGGCTATCACCCGGTACGCCGACGAGCTGCTGGGCGGCGTGAACGACTGCACCGACCGCAATTACCTGGAAGGCTGGCCCGAGCGCGTGCGGCTGATGCAGGAACACTGGATAGGCAAGAGCCAGGGCGTGCGCTTCGCTTTCCCGCACGACATCCGCGGCGCCGACGGGGCGCTGGTCCAGGACGGGCGCATGCATGTCTTCACCACGCGGGCCGACACGCTGATGGGCGTGACCTTCTGCGCCGTGGCACCCGAGCACCCGCTGGCCACGCATGCCGCTCTTGGCAATCCGGCGCTGGCCGCCTTCATCGCCGAATGCAAGAAGGGCGGCACCACCGAAGCCGAACTCGCGCTGAGAGAAAAGACCGGCATGCCCACCGGCCTGTTCGTGGCGCACCCGCTCACCGAGCAGCCGCTGCCTGTGTGGGTGGGCAACTATGTGCTGATGACCTATGGCGACGGCGCCGTGATGGGTGTGCCCGCCCACGACGAACGCGACTGGGCCTTCGCCACCAAGTACGGCATCGACAAGCTGCAGGTGATGACGGTCGACGGCGAACACTTCGACTACACCCGCTGGCAGGACTGGTACGCCGACAAGCAGCGCGCCGTCACCATCAACTCCGACCTGTTCAGCGGCCTGTCGCACAGCGCTGCGGTCAGCGCCGTTACCAAGGCGCTGGCCGCCAAGGGTCTGGGCGAGAAGAAGACCACCTGGCGCTTGCGCGACTGGGGCATCAGCCGCCAGCGCTATTGGGGCACGCCGATCCCGCTGATCCACTGCGCTGACTGTGGCACGGTGCCCGTGCCCTATGCCGACCTGCCGGTGGTCTTACCCGAAGACCTGGCGCCCGACGGCAGCGGCAACCCGCTGAACAAGTGCGCGGCCTTCCTGCACGTGGCCTGCCCGCAATGTGGCAAGCCGGCGCGGCGCGAGACCGACACCATGGACACCTTCGTCGATTCGGCCTGGTACTTCATGCGCTATTGCAGCCCGGACAGCGCCGACGCCATGATCGACGAGCGCGCCGCTTACTGGATGCCGATGGACCAGTACATCGGCGGCATCGAGCACGCGGTGTTGCACCTGCTGTACGCACGCTTCTGGACGCGCGCCATGCGCGACCTGGGCTTGGTGAACTTCAGCGAACCCTTCACCAAGCTGTTCACCCAGGGCATGCTGCTCAACGAGTCGTACTACCGCGAAGACGGCGCCGGCAAGAAGCAGTGGTTCTACCCCAGCGAGGTGGAGACAAAGCACGACGACAAGGGCCACCCGGTGTCGGCCACGGCGCGCGCCGACGGCCAGCCGGTGCAGCTGGGCGGCATCGAGAAGATGTCCAAGAGCAAGAACAACCTGGTCGAGCCCAAGGAGATCATCGCCAAGTTCGGCGCCGACACGGCGCGTGTGTTCGTGATGTTCGCCGGCCCGCCGGACCAGAGTGCCGCCTGGTCGGACTCCGGCGCCGAGGGCTCGCACCGCTTCTTGCGCCGGGTCTGGGCCCTGGCCGTCAAGCACGCAGTCATCTTGCGCGGCGCAGCAGAAGCCACGGGTGCCACGCCGCTGCGCCGCGAGATTCACCTGCTGCTGGGCCAGGTGTCGGCCGACTACGAGCGGCTGCAATACAACACCGTGATCTCCGGCGCGATGAAGATGCTCAACGCGCTGGAGGCCGCGGGCGCCAGCGACCCACCGGCCCTGCGCGAGGGCATCACCGTGCTGCTGCGCACGCTGTATCCGGCCGCGCCGCACATCACCTTTGTGCTGTGGCAAGCGCTGGGTTTGGCCACGCAGTTGGGTGAGCTGATGGACGCGCCCTGGCCAAAGGTGGACGACGCGGCGCTGGAGAGCGACGAGATCGAGCTGATGCTGCAAATCGGCGGCAAGCTGCGCGGCGCCATTCGCGTGCCGGCCACGGCCGGCCGCGGCGCCATCGAAGCCGCGGCCTTGGCCAGCCCGGAGTTCGCGCGCTTCAGCGAGGGCCGCGCGGCCAAGAAGGTGGTGGTGGTGCCGGGCCGGCTGGTCAATGTCGTCGTCTAGTCGCGTGCACCAGCGCCTGCGCCGGGCGGGGCTGTTGGCCCTGTGCGGCGGGGTGCTGGC
The DNA here is from genome assembly GCA_031420055.1 of Burkholderiales bacterium. GTDB lineage: Bacteria > Pseudomonadota > Gammaproteobacteria > Burkholderiales > Burkholderiaceae_C > Rubrivivax. The sequence goes on from JANOLY010000527.1 coordinate 5,148, forward strand.
GGGCTGCGGTTTCAAGCTGCGCCAGCCCCCCCGACTGGGTTTTAGCCGCATCGCCCTGACCGGGTTCGAGCCGCGCTCGCCCATGGCCCGGGAACTGCGGCGCCAGCTGGGCGCGAGCGTGCAGGTGGTCGACAACCCGGGCCAGGCCGAAGTGGTGCTGCACGCGCTGGACGACAAGCGCGAGCGCAGTGTTGTCGCGTCCACCGCGGCAGCGCAGGTGCGTGAACTGCAACTGCGGCTGAAGTTCAACTTCCGCGCCAGCACGCCCAGCGGGCGCGAGCTGATCCCGCGCGTCGATCTGCTGCTGTCACGCGACCTCAGCTACAGCGAAACCGCCGCGCTGGCCAAAGAAGTGGAAGAGGCCGAGCTGTTTCGCGAGATGCAGGCCGACGTGGCCGAACAGGTGCTGCGCCGCCTGGCCAGCCTGAAGGTCTGAACCCAAACCCAGCATGCAGATCCGCCCCGAACAGCTCGACGCCCAGCTTGGCCGCGGCCTGAAGCGGCTGTACACCATCCACGGTGACGAGCCGCTGCTGGCCCAGGAAGCCGGCGACGCCATCCGTGCCGCGGCGCGGGCTGCGGGCTTCAGCGAACGCAAGGTCTTCACCGTCAGCGGCGCGCATTTCGACTGGAGCGCGGTGCTGGGGGCGGCGCAGGCCATGAGCCTGTTTGCCTCGACGCAGCTGATCGAGATCCGCATCCCCTCGGGCAAGCCCGGCAAGGACGGCTCCGAGGCCTTGCAGCGCTACTGCGAACTTCTCAGCGACGACGTGCTGACCCTGGTGCAGTGCCCGCGGCTGGAATACCAGCAGATCAAGGCCGCCTGGTTCACCGCGCTGGACCAGGCGGGCCTCACGGTTCGCGTGGAAACGCTCGAGCGCAAGGCCTTGCCGGCCTGGTTGGCGCAACGCCTGGCGCGCCAGGGCCAGCGCGTGAAGGCAGGTGAAGAAGGCCAGCGCACTTTGGCCTTTTTTGCCGACCGGGTTGAAGGCAACCTGCTGGCCGCACACCAGGAAATGCAGAAGCTGGCGCTGCTGCACCCAGCCGGCGAGCTGGGCTTTGAGCAGGTCGAGGCCGCGGTGCTCAACGTCGCGCGTTTCGACACCAGCAAGCTCAGCGAAGCCGCCTGGCTGGGCCAGGTGCCGCGGGCGCTGCGGGTGCTCGACGGCCTGCGCGCCGAGGGCGAGGCGCCGGTGCTCGTGCACTGGACGCTGGCCGAGGACATCCGTGTCCTGGCGCGCGCGCGCAAAGCGCTGGACGAGGGCAAACCGCTGCCCATGGCATTGAAAGGTGCGGGTGCGTGGGGCGTGAAGGAAAAACTCTTCGAGCGCGTGCTGCCGATGTTGGCCGACCACCAGATCGCCCACCTGCTGGATGCGGCCAGTGTGTGTGACGGCATCTGCAAGGGCCTGAAGCACCCCGACTGGCCCACCGAGCCCTGGGAAGCCCTGCGCCGCTGGTTGTTGATGGCCTTGCAGGCGGCCACACCGGTGCCGCGCGGCGCGGTCGCCAAGGCGCTGGCGCTGCACGCCTGAGCGCTTGAGAGCCCCTTTAACTTCCCCCTCTCCCGCTTGCGGGAGAGGGTCGGGGTGAGGGCTCGCGGGTCGTCGCTGTGGCCGGCGAAGACCCTCACCCCAGCCCTCTCCCGCAGGCGGGAGACGGGGCAAAGCGGGGTCCGACAACAAACTCTCACACGATGGGCCGGGCGAGCTCAGAAGCCGCGCTGACGGTCCACCAGATGCGCCAGGGGCTGGCCGTCGCGCGCGGCGCGCAGGTTGGCCACGGCCAGCCCCGCCGCGCTGCGCAGGTCGGTCATCGCCGCGGCGTGCGGCAGCACGGTCACGCGCGGGTGGCTCCAGTAGGGGTGGCTGGGCGGCAGGGGCTCGGTGTGGAACACATCCAGCACGGCGTGGCGCAGCTGGCCGCTGTCCAGCGCGGCCAGCAGGTCGGCATCCACCACATGCGCGCCGCGGCCCAGGTTCACCACCGACGCTTGGGGTGGCAGCGCGGCGAAGAAGGACGCGTCCAGCAAGCCGCGCGTGGCGGGCGTCAGCGGCAGCAGGTTGATGACGATGTGGGCCCGCGCCAGGCCGCTCAGCAAGGGTTGGCTGTCACGCCGCCAGTGGCGCACCGGATAGCCCTGCTGCGCGATGCACGCGCCAGCCGCCGCGCCCATCTGGCCCCGGCCCAACACCAGCACAGCCACCTCGTCGGCCCGGCGCTGGGCGTGGGTCTGCCAAACGGCCTGGCGCTGGCGCTGCGCATAGGCAAAAAAGCCGCGGTGCAGGGCCAGCACGGCCCACAGCGCTGTCTGGGCCATGGCGGCCGTCATGGCGGGGTCGACCATGCGGGCCACGGGCACGCCAGGCGGCAGCGTGGGGTCGTCGAGCAGGCGGTCCACCCCGGCCCACAGGCTTTGGATCAGGCGCAACCCTGGCAGGCCTTGCAGGCTGCCTGGCGGCGGGTTGGCGACCACGGCGGCCTGCACGGACGCGCCGGCAGCGCGGGCTTGCTCCGGGTTGAGCCACTGCGCCTCGGGCATGGCGCGCGCCAGGGCGGCCTGCCAGTCGGCGTGCTCGGCGGCGTCGAAGCCGCCACACAACAGCGCCTTCATGCCGGTGCTGCCCGTGCTGCCTGCACCAGCCTGTGCAGGGCGGCCTGCACCGTGGCGGCGCGCACGGCAGCGCGCTCGCCGGCCAGTTGCAAGCGCTCGGCCTGCACACCCGCGGCCGTGGCCCAGGCCAGCCACACGGTGCCCACCGGCTTGCCGGGCACGGCGCCGCCCGGCCCGGCAATGCCGGTCACAGCCACTGCCAGCTGCACGGGGGCGTGGTCGAGCGCGCCTTGCGCCATGGCGCGCGCCACTTCTTCGCTGACCGCGCCGTGGCTGGCGATCAAGCCAGCGGGCACGCCCAGCAGGGCTGTCTTGGCTTCGTTGCTGTAGGTGACAAAACCGCGCTCGAACCAGTCGCTGGACCCGGCCAGGTCGGTGCAGGCCGCGGCGATCATGCCGCCGGTGCAGCTTTCTGCCGTGGCCAGGCGCCAGCCGCGCTGGCGCAGCAATGTGGCCAGTGCGTGGACTTGCGGCTGGACGTTCACCATGCCCAGATCCGCATGAACACCGCGACGCACAGCAGCGTGCAGCCCGCGGCCACCAGGTCGTCGAACAGGATGCCCACGCCCTGCTGCCAGCCTATGGCCTGGCCGGCTTTCAGCTTGAACAAGCGGTCGGCCCAGCCCACCGGCCCGGGCTTGGCGGCGTCGAAGTAGCGGAACAGCACAAAGGCCGCCAGCTGCATCCAAAGACCCGCCGGGGTGAGCAGCCACAGCACGATCCAGAAGGCCACGATCTCGTCCCACACGATGGCGCCCGGGTCGGCCACGCCCAGGTGCCGGGCCGTGGCCGTGCAGGCCCACAGCCCCACCACCAAGGCCGCCGCGATGAGCACGCCCCACTGCGCCGCGTCCAGCCACTGGCTGAAGACCAGGAACGACATCCAGCCCCACAGCGTGCCCACCGTGCCCGGCGCGCGCGGCGACAAGCCGCTGCCAAAGCCCAGGGCCAGCCAGCGCGCCGGGTGGCCGGCCATGAAGCGGGCGCTGGGCCGCCGGGACAAGGTGTTCATGCGGGGTCGCCGTCTGGATCAGGGTTCGAAGTGGTCGAACCCGCGCCAGGGCGCGGCCACCGGCCGGCCCTGGCCGTCCACCACCCGCAGCACCGGCGCGGCGCCCATGGCCACCACCCGGCCCACGCGCGTCACGGGCACCCCGGCTGTCTGCGCCGCCGCCTGCACGGCGCCGTGGTGCTCGGGCGGGGCGGTGAACAACAGTTCGTAGTCGTCGCCGCCGGCCAGCAGGCATGGGTGTTGAATCGCCTGGTCTTGCGCGCCCAGCACGGCGCTGCGTGGCAGGGCGTCGACATCCACCAGCGCCGCCACGCCAGAGCGCTTCAAGATATGGCCCAGGTCGCCCAGCAGGCCGTCGCTCAGGTCGATGGCCGCGCTGGCCAGCCCGCGCAGGGCCAACCCCAGGGCCACACGCGGCTGCGGCAGCTCCATGGCGCGGCGCACCAGCTCGAAGGCGTTGCCGTCCAGCGCGAGCGTGCCGCGAAAGGCCTCCAGCGCCAGCCGCGCGTCGCCCAACTGGCCGCTGACCCAGATCTCGTCGCCCGCACGTGCGCCGCTGCGCAGCAGAGCCTGCCCGGGCGGCACCTGGCCGAACACGGTGATGCAGATGTTCAGCGGCCCGGCGGTGGTGTCGCCGCCGACGAGCTCGATGCCGTGCGCATCGGCCAGCGCCAACAAGCCTTGCGAAAACGGCGCCAGGAAGGCGTCGTCGGCGCGCGGCAGGGCCAGCGCCAGGGTGAAGGCCAGCGGCTGCGCGCCACAGGCCGCGAGGTCGCTGAGGTTGACCGCCAGCGCCTTGTGCCCCAAACGTTCTGGCGCCACGGTGGACAAGAAGTGCCGGCCTTCGACCAGCATGTCGCAGCTGACCGCCAACTGCATGCCGGCCGCCACGCGCAGCAGCGCGCAGTCGTCGCCCACGCCCAGCTCGACCGCTGCCGCGCGCCGCGCAGGCCGCGTGAAGTGCCTGGCGATGAGGTCGAACTCACCCGCCATCGCGCCCCCCGGCCGGGCGCAACAGGTTGGCCAGCTCCACCGCCGAGCCCACGTTCATCTTTTCGAAGATGCGCGCGCGGTGCACTTCCACCGTGCGCACGCTGATGCCCAGCTCGTCAGCGATCAGCTTGTTGGGGCGCCCGGCCACCACGCGGCCCATCACCTCGCGTTCGCGTTCGGTCAGCTCGGCCAGCGCCCGGTCGCGCAGGCGCGCGGCACGCCAAGGCAGCAGTTCAGCGGCGCTGGCGTGCAAGGCCAGCTCGACGCGGTCGACCAGCGCGTTGTTGGAAAACGGCTTCTCGACGAAGTCGAACGCGCCGCGCTTGACGGCCGCCACGGCCGTGGGCACGTCGCCGTGCCCCGTGAGAAAGATTACCGGCAGCACCGGCAGCAAGCCGCGCTCAGCCACCTGTTCGAACAGCGCCAGCCCGCTGGTGCCGGGCATGCGCACGTCCAGCACCAGGCAAGCGGGCGAGGCCGGCCAGTCCGGCCGCGTGGCTGCTGTCTGCCCGGCCAGCCAGGACAGAAAGGCATCGGCGCTGGCGAACTGCTCGCTCAACAAGCGCCGCGAACGCAGCAGCCAGGCCAGCGCCTCCCGCACCACGTCCTCGTCGTCAACCAGGTAGACGACGGGTATGCCCAGCAAGGGGTCCAGCGCAGGGGTCACGGCATCAGGCGGCCAAAGCAGAGCCCGCAGTTTCGCCGCTTTGTGACTGCTTGGGCGCAGCCAGCGTGAAGCGGAACTCGCTGCCCACGTCCAGCGGCCCGGGGCCGTACTCCAAGGCGCCGCCATGTTGTTCGATGACGGTGCGGCACAGGCTCAGGCCCAGCCCCATGCCCTCGGCACGGGTGGTGAAAAAGGGCGTGAACAGCCGCTCGGCGACTTCGGGCGGCACGCCTGCACCGGCGTCGATGACGCTGAAAGCCACCCGACCCGGCGGCCCGGGCCGCAGGCGCAGCGTCAGCACGCGGTCTGGCAGCGGCGTGGCTGTCTCCATGGCCTGGATGCCGTTGCGGGCCAGGTTCAGCAACACCTGCTCCAGCATCGTGCGGTCGCAGCGCACGCGCAGCGCAGGCGTGCCCGGCGGCGGCAGGTCCAGCTCGATGCGCGTGCCGCTCTTGCGCGCTTGCAAGCGGGCCAGCGGCAGCACCGACTCCAGCAGCGCCACGGCGGTCAGGCTCTCGTGCTGCTGCTCGCGGCGGCGCACGAAGTCGTGCACGCTCTTGATGACGCGGCCGGCGCGTTCGGCCTGCTCGGCGATGCGCTCCAGCGCCTGGCGCAGCAGGCCCGGTGTGGCCGCATCGGGGTCGGCCAGCAGATTCATCGACCCGCTGGCGTAGCTGGCGATGGCCGCCCGCGGCTGGTTCAGCTCGTGGCTGAGCAGCGAGGCCATTTCGCCCACCGTGGCCAGCCGCGCCGTGGCCTGCAAGCGGTCGAGCTGCTGGCGCGAGATGTCCTCGATGCGCCGCTGCGTGCTCAGGTCCACCACCGCGCTCATCCAGCCCGTGTGCCGGTGCTGGCCGTCGACCAGGGGGGCCTCGTACACCATCACCGGGAATCGCTCGCCGCCCTTGCGCATGAAGACGGTCTCGAAACCCTCGCGCGACTCGCTCGCGTCGCCGGCCCCGGTGGCCACACGCTGCATGCGCGCTGCATGGCGTTGCCGGTAGGCCTGCAACTGCTCGGGCGGCCAGTAGGGCGGCACCTCGGCCTTCAGCTCTTGCACGGTGTAGCCCACCATGTTGCAAAAGGCCGGGTTGACATAGGTGATGGCCCCCGCCAGGTCGCGCGCGCGCAGCCCCGTGACCAGGGAGTTCTCCATCGCCTGCCGAAAGGCCAGCGCTTCGGCCAGCGCTTCTTCGGCGCGGGCACGGCGGCGCACGTCGCGCGCCAGCAGCAGCACCACGGCGAACAAGGCCAGAGACAGGCCCAGCACCAGCGACGTGGTCAGGTTGGGGATCAGGCTGGGCCGACCGCTGTTGCTGTCGGCGCGCAGCAGCAACTGCGCGCCGGGCAGGTCGATGACACGCTCAGCCCGGTAGTTGCTGGCGCCGCGCGACGCGCCGGCACGCGCCAGCCGGCTGCCGTCGCCTTCCACAAACGAAATCTCGTGCCGCCGCGCCGGGCGCGCTGCCAGTGCAGCTTCCAGCAAAGGCGCCAGTGCAAAGGTGCCGACCACGAACCCCAGGTTGCGCCCGGCCAGCTGCACCGGCACGCACAGGTCCACCACCTCGCTGCCCAGACCGGCCGCGGTGGGCACGAAGTAGGATCGCGAAAACATGGGCGCGGCAGCGCGGCGCGCCACGCCACAGGCCGCCTCGGCTTCGTGGCCCAGGGCACTGCGCGGCATTTGCGTGAACAGCCGCGGCAGGTAGGGCGATTCCTGCACCTCGACCACCGCCTGGTTGTTGTCGCGCCGCTCCAGGCGGCGCAGCTCGCGGCGCGCCTTCAGCAGCTCGGCGGCCGGTGTGCGCCAAGCGTCCACCGGCCCGGGGGCCCAGCCCAGGGCCTGCAGTTGCTGCTCGGCCAGCAGCAGCGCGCCGCGCAGCTCGCTGGCCATCTCGGCCACAACGAGGTCGGTCTCCTCCTGGGCGCGCGTGGCCTCGTAGCGCACGGTCAGCATCAGCAACAGCGTTTGCGCCACACCCAGCAACAGCAACAGCAACACCCAAGGCAGCGCGCGGCGCAACCGGCGCGGGGCGGCAGCGGATTCGGGCACAACGGCAGCGACGGTCATGGGCACAGGGGTGGGTGGCGGGGCTGCGGTAGGCGTGATGCTTGGGGCCGCACAGGCAAGGACCCCGTATTGGCCGCAGCGCGCCAGCCCCCGCTACGCAGTTTCGCTCATGGCCGGCGCGGTGCGTTCGGGCACACTCGACCGCTGACGCCTCGCTGCGTCGCACCCCGATCAGGAGACAACAGCGCATGTCCAACCCCACCGACCGCATCGCCGAACTCAAGCGCGCGGCGCTCGAGTACCACGAGTTCCCGACCCCCGGCAAGCTGGCCATCGCCGCGACCAAGCAAATGGTCAACCAGCACGATCTGGCGCTGGCCTACAGCCCCGGTGTGGCCTTTGCGTGCGAGGCCATCGCCCTCGACCCGGCCAACGCCTTCCGCTATACGGCGCGCGGCAACCTGGTGGCTGTGGTCACCAACGGCACGGCCGTGCTGGGCCTGGGCGACATCGGCCCGCTGGCGGCCAAGCCTGTGATGGAAGGCAAGGCGGTGCTGTTCAAGAAGTTCGCCGGCATCGATGTCTTCGACCTGGAGATCAACGAGAAAAACCTCGACAAGCTGGTCGACGTGATCGCCGCGCTGGAGCCCACCTTCGGCGGCATCAACCTCGAAGACATCAAGGCGCCGGACTGCTTCTACGTCGAACGCGAACTGCGCAAGCGCATGAAGATCCCCGTCTTCCACGACGACCAGCACGGCACGGCCATCGTCGTCGGCGCGGCGTTGCTGAATGCGCTGAAGGTGGTGGGCAAACCCATCAGCGAGGTCAAGCTCGTCACCTCTGGCGCGGGTGCTGCTGCGCTGGCCTGCCTGGGCCTGCTGATGAAGCTGGGCGTGCAGCGCAAGAACATCTGGGTCACCGACCTGGCCGGCGTGGTTTACGCGGGCCGCACCGAACTGATGGACGAAGACAAGATCGGCTTCGCGCAGCAGACAGCGCTGCGCACCCTGGCCGAGGTGATGCCCGGCGCTGACATCTTCCTGGGCTTGTCGGCCGGCGGGGTGCTGAAACCCGCGATGGTGGCGCAGATGGCGGCCTCGCCCATCATCTTTGCGCTGGCCAACCCCACGCCCGAGATCCTGCCCGAGCAAGTCAAGGCCGTGCGCAGTGACGCCATCATCGCGACAGGGCGCAGCGACTATGCGAACCAGGTCAACAACGTCCTGTGCTTCCCCTACATCTTCCGTGGCGCGCTCGATCGCGGCGCCACCACCGTCACCGACGAGATGGAGATCGCCGCGGTGCACGCCATTGCCGAGCTGGCCCAGGCCGAGCAGAGCGAAGTCGTGGCCGCCGCCTACGTGGGCGCCACGCTGAGCTTCGGCCCGGAGTACCTGATCCCCAAGCCCTTCGACCACCGGCTGATGATGAAGATCGCGCCAGCCGTGGCGCAGGCCGCCGCCGCATCGGGCGTGGCCTTGCGCCCGGTGGCCGACATGGACGCCTACCGCGACAAGCTGCAGAGTTTTGTCTACGCCTCGGGCACGGTGATGAAGCCCATCTTCAACCTCGCCAAACGGGCCACGCACAAGCGCGTGGCCTTCGCCGAGGGCGAGGAAGAGCGCGTGCTGCGCGCGGTCCAGGTGGTGGTCGACGATGGCCTGGTGCGGCCGACGCTGATCGGCCGGCCGGCAGTCATTGCCCAGCGCATCGAGCGCTTCGGCCTGCGCCTCAAATAGGGCACCGACTACGACGTCGTCAACGTCGAACAGGACGAGCGCTATCGCGACTTCTGGCAGACCTACCACCGCATGATGGAGCGCCGGGGCGTGACGGTGCAGATTGCCAAGATCGAAATGCGGC
>JANOLY010000528.1:0-12785 GCA_031420055.1 Burkholderiales bacterium
GCCAGGCCGGCGGCGCGCAGCTCGGCCACCACGTCGACGCAGTCCATCTTCACGCAGGTGGGCAGCTAGACGCGGTCGTGCAGCCCCGTGCCCCCGCGTGTCAGGCGTGTGTTGCCACGGCCGCGGTAGGGCTCGCGCCAGAACCAGGCCACCAGCGCGCGCAGCAACAGTTGCTGCGCCAGGCTCATGCGCGCGTGCGGCGGCATCTCGAAGGCGCGCAGCTCGAGCAGGCCCAGCCGGCCGGTGGCGCTGTCGGGCGAGTACAGCTTGTCGATGCAGAACTCGCTGCGGTGGGTGTTGCCGGTGACATCAATCAGCAGGTTGCGGAGCAGGCGGTCGACCAGCCAGGGCGGCACGCTGCCGGCGTACAAGCCCATCTGGCGTTCGATCTGCGCCAACCCGATCTCGACCTCGTAGACCTGGTCGTCGCGCGCTTCGTCGAAGCGCGGCGCCTGGCTGGTCGGGCCGACGAACATGCCGCTGAACAAGTAGCTCAGGCTCGGGTGGTTGTGCCAGTAGGTCAGCAAGCTGGCCAGCACGTCGGGCCGGCGCAAGAAGGGGCTGTCGGCCGGTGTGGCACCGCCCAGCACAAAGTGGTTGCCGCCGCCGGTGCCGGTGTGGCGGCCGTCGAGCATGAACTTCTCGGTGCTCAGCCGCGTGCGGTGCGCGGCGTCGTACAGAAACTCGGTGTGGTCGACCAGTTGCTCCCAGCTCGAAGCGGGGTGGATGTTGACCTCGATCACGCCCGGGTCGGGGGTCACGGCCAGCACCTTCAGCCGCGGGTCGCGCGGCGGGGGGTAGCCTTCGATGACGATCTTCAGGCCCAGCTCGGCGGTGGTGGCCTCGATGGCGGCCAGCAGCTCCAGGTAGTCCTCGAGAAAGCGCAGCGGCGGCATGAAGACATACAGCACACCGCTCTTGCCGCCGTGCTTGGCCTCGGCCTCACGTTCGGCTTTCGGGCCGTTGCCGCGTTGCGGGTCGCGCACTTCCACGCACAGCGCGGTGCGAGTCAGCTCGCCGGCCGATTCAAAGCGCGCGGGTGAAGCCAGCGGGTTGCGCGGGTGCGCGGCCACGGGCTCGTGCGCGGTGGCCATGCGGGCTTCGCCTGGACTGCCTTGGCGGCCGGGGTTGCCCTCACCCCAGCCCGCTCCCGCACGCGGGAGCGGGGGCAAGACGGTTGAGGCGGCGACCCCCTCACCCGCCAGCGGGAGAGGGGGCAATACAAACGAAGAGGGGAGTCCCTCGGCGTTCACTCCCTCTCCCCGCTCGCGGGGAGAGGGTTGGGGTGAGGGGTCGGCCGCCGCCACCGCCCGCTGCATGCGCAGCGCCGCGGCCGACGGCAAGTCAACGCGCGGCGCAAACGGGTCGGGTTCGCCAAGGAAGGCCAACTCCCCCTTGGCCGCCCACGGCAGCGAATCCAGCGGCAGCCGCAGGCCCATGGGTGAATCGCCCGGCATCAGGTACAGGCGTTCGTCGCGCAGGAACCAGGGCCCCGTCATCCAGGCCGGGCCAGCGGTCTGCACCTGCCCCACTTCCCATGTGCGCTTGAGCGGCAGCAAGTAGCCCACCGTGGCGTCCAGGCCTTGCGTGAACACGCGCTGCAGGCGGGCGCGCTCGAGCTCGTCGTCCAGCCGCGAATCGAAGGGGTCCACATTGACAGGCAGCCGGCGCTCGCGCCACAGGTAGTACCAGGTGTCTTCATGCGCGGGCAGCACGAAGCTCGGGTCCAGGCCCAGGCGCTTTGTGAGTGTGGTGATGAAGTTGCGCGCGTCGTCGCTGGTGTAGCGGTGGGTGTCGCGCTCATCGGCGAACAGACTGGGGTCACTCCAGCAGGGCTGGCCATCGGCGCGCCAGCAGATCTGCAGCGCCCAGCGCGGCAACTGCTCGCCGGGGTACCACTTGCCCTGGCCGAAGTGCAAGAAGCCACCCGCACCGTACTTGGCCAGCAAGCGGTGCACCAGTTCGGTGGCAAAGCCGCGCTTGGTGGGGCCCAGCGCGTCGGTGTTCCACTCGGCGGCCTCGCGGTCGTCCACGGCCACGAAGGTGGGCTCGCCGCCCATCGTGAGGCGCACGTCCTGGGCTTGCAGTTGCTGGTCCACGCCGTGGCCCAGGGCCACGACGGCTTGCCATTGCGCGTCGGTGTAGGGCTGGGTGACGCGCGGGCTTTCATAGATGCGCGTGACTTCCATGTGGTGCGAGAAGCTCACCTCGCACTCGTCCACCGCGCCGCTGACCGGCGCGGCAGTGGAGGGCTCGGGCGTGCAGGCCACAGGGATGTGGCCCTCGCCGGCCATCAGGCCCGAGGTCGGGTCCAGGCCGATCCAGCCGGCGCCGGGCAGGTAGACCTCGCACCAGGCGTGCAGGTCGGTGAAATCGACCTCGGTGCCCGAGGGGCCGTCGAGCGACTTCACATCAGGTTTCAACTGGATGAGATAGCCCGACACGAACCGCGCCGCCAGCCCCAGGTGGCGCAGCAGCTGCACCAGCAGCCAGCCGGTGTCGCGGCACGAGCCGCTGCCGTTGGTCAACGTGACCTCGGGCGTTTGCACGCCCGGCTCCATGCGGATGAGGTACTTGATGTCCTTTTGCAGGCGCTGGTTGAGGCCGACGATGAAGTCGATGGTGCGCTGTTCCTCCAGCGAAATGCTGTCCACCAAGGTCTTGAAGAGCGGCGTCAGCGGCTCCTTGGCCAGGTAGGGCAGCAGGTCGTGCCCGAGCTCGGCGCTGTAGGCGAAGGGGAAGTTCTCGGCGTCGGGCTCAAGAAAGAAATCGAAGGGGTTGTAGACGGCCATCTCGGCCACCAGGTCCACCGTGACCTTGAACTCGCGTGTCGGCTCGGGGAAGACCAGCCGCGCCAGGTGGTTGGCAAACGGGTCTTGCTGCCAGTTGATGAAGTGCTGCGCGGGCTCGATGCGCAGCGTGTAGCTCAGGATGTGCGTGCGGCAATGCGGCGCCGGGCGCAGGCGCACCACCTGCGGCCCCAGGGCCACGCGGCGGTCGTAGCGGTAATGGGTGACATGGTTCAGTGCGACATGGATGGACACGGGTTCTGGACTCCTGGGCGGTGTGGTGAATTTCTACGCTAGGGGCATGCAAGCTCCGGGCCACCAGCCTCGGTTTTACGGATTCAACGGGGGTATCGCGAGAGGCGCGGGCAGTCGGCCAGGATGATGCCAGTAACGGCGCATTGCCTGTCGCTGGCAATCACTGTCGCCATCGGGCTGCAACGTCCAGGCACCGCAGTGGTCTGAACGCACGACCTCGATGCCCAGATTGGCGTAGCGGCGCACCACCTCGGGCGCCGGGTGGCCGTAACGGCTGCGGTAGGCGGCCTGCACCACGGCCGTGGCCGGCGCCACAGCGGCGATGAAGGCCGGCGTCGACGAGGTGCGGCTGCCGTGGTGCGGCACCAGCAGCACCGTGCTGGCCAGCGCTGCGGAGCCGGCCCGTTGCAGCAGGGCGGCTTCCTGCGCCGCTTCGATGTCCCCAGTGAGCAGCACGCTGCGCCAGCGGCCCTGAACCCGCAACACGCAGCTCAAGGCGTTGGGCGCCGCGACGCGCGCGTGGTCACTGGCCAAGGGGTGCAGCACCTCAAAGCGCACGCCGTCCCACTCCCAGGCCTGCCCCGCATCGCACCGCGTGTGTGGCGGGCCGCGAGCGCGCAAGGGGTGATCCTCTCTGAGCGAGCTGCTCAGCGCGCGCACCGGCAGGCCGGCCAGCAGCGACGCAGCACCTCCCGCATGGTCGGTGTCGCGGTGGCTGATCATCAACACGTCGACCGCCGTTTCGCCCCGTGCGCGTAGCAACGGCAGCAGCACGCGACCGCCCGCATCGGCTTGCGGCGTGTACTGCGGCCCGGTGTCGTACACCAGCAGGTGCCCGCGGGTGCGCACCAGCACGGCAGTGCCTTGCCCGACGTCGGCCGCGACCAGCTCGAACTGCCCCAGCGCGGGCCGCGGCACCGGCGGCCACAGCAACGGCAGCATCAGCGGCAAGGCCAGCACGCGCAGTCGCCAGGGCAGCGGCAACATCGCCAGCAGCCCCGCAAGCAGGCCGCTGGCCACCGCCCAGGGTGGCGCGGCAGCAGCTGTCCACACCGCGCCAGGCCACGACGCCAGCCCTTGCAACAGGACCGACAAGCCCTGCACCAGTGCCGCGCCCGCTGTCCACAGCGGCGCCAGCAGCACGCCCAGCAAGGCCAGCGGGGTGATCAGCAGCGTGACGACAGGGATCGCCACCAGATTGGCCACGAAGCCCACCAACGACACCTGCTGGAAGAACACCATAGCCAACGGCGCCAAGCCCACGCTGGCGATAAGCTGGGTGCGCAGGCCCCCGCGCAGCGAGCCCAGTAGCAGCACCAGCCAACGCCGCGCCCGGCCGGCGGGCGGCGACGGCACGCGGGCCGGCGCCACAGGCTCGGACGCGACCAGCAGCGCCACCGCAACGAAGGACAGCCAGAAGCCCGGTTGCAGCAGCGCCCAGGGGTCCAGCGCCGTCACCACCCACGCCGCGGCCAGCAGCACCGCGGGCAGCGGCCAGCGCAGGCCCAGGCTGCGCAAGACCACCACCACGCCGATCATCCACACCGTGCGCTGCGCCGGCACACCCCAACCCGCCAGCAGCGCGTAGGCCGCGGCCAGCGCCAGCCCCGCCCAGGCCGCAGCATGCGGGGCCGGGCAAGCCCGCAGCAGGCGCGGGCTGAACCGCCACAGCGCGCCCACCAGGCCGCCGGCCAGCCAGGCGAACATGGTCACGTGCAGGCCCGAGATGGACATCAGGTGCGCCACGCCCGTGGTGCGGAACAGGTCCCAGTCGGCGCGCTCTATCGCCGCCTGGTCGCCAACGGCCAACGCTGCCAGCACGCCAGCGGCACGTGGGTCAGCCACGTGCAGGTCGATGGCGTCGCGCAGCCGCTGCCGTGCGCGCTCCACGGGGTGCCCCACGGCGTCGTCCAGCTTGCGGTTGACCGCGCCGGCCGTGGCCCGCACCGAACCGCCAGCGCGCAGGCCCTGCTCGAACAGCCACAGCTCCAGATCGAAGCCATGCGGGTTGAGCGAGCCGTGCGGCTGGCGCAGGCGCAGTGTGAGCTGCCAGCGCTGGCCGGCGCGCAGTTCCACGGGCGGGGCGGCGATGAGCGCGTCGGCCTCGGCACCGCGGTACCAACCCAGCGACAACCGCCCTGGCACCGCCACGGGCGCGCCGTGGTGCAGGGCTTGTTCGACATCGAACACAAAGCGCGTGCCGTTCAGGCTGGCCTGGGGTAGTTGCGCGATCACCCCCGTGACCAGCAAGTCCTGCCCCTCCAGCGCCGGTGGCAGGGCCTGGGCCAGACGCCAGGCGGCGCGGGTGTGGGTGAGCGCAAAGCCGGCTGTCGCCAGCGCCACCGCCAGCACCACGAGCACCACGCTGCGCCGCCGCCCGCGCCAGGCCAGCACGGCGACCAGCAACGCGACCAGGCCCGCGGCGGCCACACCAGGCGCTTGCCACAGCGCCGGCTGCTGCAACTGCAGGGCCACGCCGAGCAACCAGGCCAGCGCCAGCAGCATGCCCAGCGCGCCGGGCTCGAGCCCGGATTGGCCATGTCTGTACATCTTGAAAGTGTAGGATGCCCGCGCCCTGCTCCCGGGCCCGCCGCCAAAGGACCACCATGACCATCCAAGCCCGCCTGCAAGCCCTGGGCATCACCCTGCCCCCCGTGGCCGTGCCCGCCGCCGCCTATGTGCCTTTTGTTCGCACGGGCAACCTGGTGTTCATCTCCGGCCACATCGCGCGCAAGGCTGGCTTGCCCTGGGTCGGCCAGCTGGGCCTGACGATGACCACCGACGAAGGCAAGGCGGCGGCGCGCGCCATCGCCATCGACCTGATGGGCACGCTGCAAGCGGCCGCCGGCGATTTGTCCAAGGTGGTGCGCATCGTCAAGGTGCTGAGCCTGGTGAACAGTGCGCCCACCTTCACCGAACACCACCTGGTCACCAACGGCTGCAGCGAGTTGCTGGGCGAGATCTTCGGGCCGCAGGTGGGCGCGCATGCACGCAGTGCCTTTGGCGTGGCGCAGATCCCCATGGGTGCCTGCGTCGAGATCGAACTCATCGCCGAGGTGGCATGACCCGCCTGGGCGGGCCGCGCACGCTGTTCCTGGCCGCCGCGGCGCTGGCCCTGGGCGTTGTGGGCGTGGCGCTGTACACGCAGCATGCGCTGGGCATGCTGCCCTGCCCGTGGTGCGTGCTACAGCGCTTGATCTTCGTGGTGGCGGGCGCGGTGGCGCTGCTGGGCGCCGCCCTGAGCGGCCCGGGAAGCGGCCTGGGAGGCGGCCTGGCCAGGCGCCGCGTGTTTGCGGCGCTGTTGCTGCTGGGCGCCACCGCCGGCATGGCCGCGGCGCTGTGGCAGCACTTCGTGGCCGCGTCCAGCACCAGCTGCAAGCTGACGTTGGCCGACCGCATCATGTCGGCCAGTGGGCTGGACGCCTGGCTGCCCGACGTCTTTGCAGCCTGGGCCACATGCGCCGACGCTGCCGTGAAGCTGCTGGGCCTGCCCTACGAGGCCTGGAGCCTGGCGGGCTTTGTGCTGCTCGGGGCAGCGGCCGTCAGGCTGCTGCGGCTGCCGGCGCAGCGCTGACCCCACGCCGGCGCGCCAGGCCCAGGCCCGCCAGCGCCACCGTCACCAAGGCCAGGCTGGCAGGCTCGGGCACCGCGTTGGCAGCCGTGCTGCTGCGGGCGGGGCGCTGCGTGGCCAGGAGAAAGTCCTGCGTGCCGGCACGCTCGAGCGCAAACACATCGAAACTGCTGTTGACAACGCTTTGTGCCCCGGCCAGCAAGGTGTTGGCATGGCCGCGGGAGGCCGAAAAGTCGCGGTACGCGCTCTGGGTGGTGAGCGACCAGTCACTGTCGTAGACCAGGTTCCACACCGCCAACTGCATCGACGTCGATTCAGCAGCGGTGTCGACCAGGGTCGGGTTTTGCGACACGAAGGTCAGCAATTGGCCCAGGCGTTCGGCGATGCCGGCATCGCCACGACGGGCCTGGAAATAGGTGGTGCCGTCGACCACGGCGTAGTTGGTCATCGGCGAGGGGCTGAACCAGAAGAACTCGCTCAGCTCGATGCAGTAGGTGACGAAGCTGTTGGTGTCGGCCACACCGGCACCCGACAGGGCACCGCCGAATCCACCCGCCGGGCCGGCGTACATCGTGCTGAGCACGTTGTTGCTGTTGCCAAAGGCCCAGCCCGTGAGCGTGACGCTGGTGGCGTGCACCTGAACGCTGGCCGCAGCCAGGGCCGCGACAACGGCAGTGCGTATCCAATGAGTTTTCATGATCTTCCCTTTCAAGGCCCAGCATGGATGTGCCGTGGGCCGACAGGGGAAGACTAGAGACGGCAGACGCTCGTCGCATCCCCGAAACGCGGTGTCTGCAGGGCGGTTCGCGACACTCCCCAGTGACGCAAGTCACACAAGGGCCACCCGTCTGCGATGGCGGCGCGGTGGGGTCAAAGTGGCAGCAAGCGCAGCACCTTCATCAGACCCTCCACCGCACGTCCCTTGCGGGCGCGCTTTGCGGTGTGCACCTTCAGCATGGCGGCCTTGAGGTCTTCTTCCTTGGCCTTGCCACCGCGCCCGCTGCCCAGCACGCGCAGGGCTTGCGCAAACGACACCGACGACAAGAGCGGCGCCTTGGCATCGACATCCATCAGCGTCAGGCCGCGGCCACCGCCGGGCTGCAGCTTGAGTTCGTCGAGCCCAAACACCAGCAGCCGGCCATCCAGCGCCAGGCAAGCCACCTGGCTGTGGGCGGGCGCCACCACGGCGGGCGGCAACAGGCGCTCTGCAGCGTCCAGCGTGAGGAAGGCCTTGCCCCCCTTGTTGCGGCCCAGCAGGTCGCCCGCGCGCGCCAGCAGCCCGTAGCCGCCGGTATTGGCCAGCAGCAGCCGCGCCTCGGCGGCGCCGGCAAAGTAGTGCGCCACGGTGCTGCCGGATTCCAGATCGATCAGCGTGGTGATGGGAACGCCATCACCGCGCCCACCGGGCAGCAGTGCTGCGGCCACGCTGTAGACACGGCCGTTGCTGCCGAACACCACCAGCGCATCGACACTGCGGCAGTTGAACACGCCGTAAAGTCCATCACCGGCCTTGAAGGCCAACGTGGCAGCGTCGATCTCGTGGCCCTTGAGCGCGCGCACCCAGCCCTTCAAGCTGACCACCACCGTCACCGGCTCGTCGACCACGCGCACCTCGGCCACGGCCTTCTTCTCTTCCTGCAGCAGCGTGCGGCGGGCGTCGCCGTGGGTCTTGGCGTCTTGCTCGATCTCGCGCATGACGGTGCGCTTGAGCGCCGTCGGGCTGCCCAGAATCTCGTCGAGCTTGTCCTTGTCGGCGCGCAGCTCTTTCAGCTCTTGCTCGATGCGGATGGCCTCCAGCCGGGCCAATTGGCGCAGCCGGATGTCCAGGATGTCGTCGGCCTGGCGCTCGCTCAAACCGAAGCGCGCCACCAGCGCCGGCTTGGGCTCGTCGGCGTTGCGGATGATGCGGATGACCTCGTCGATGTTCAGCAGCACCAGCTGCCGGCCTTCGAGCACATGGATGCGTTCGAGCACGCGCGCCAGCCGGTGCTGGGTGCGCCGCTGCACGGTGGTGCTGCGGAACGCAATCCACTCCAGCAAGATGCGGCGCAGGCTCTTCTGCGTCGGCCGGCCGTCGCCGCCGATCATCGTCAGGTTCATCGGCGCGCTGCATTCCAGGCTGGTGTGCGCCAGCAGCAAGGTGATCAGCTCCTGCTGCTCCACCGTGCGGCTCTTGGGCTCGAAGACCAGGCGCACCGGGGCCTCGCGGCCGGACTCGTCGCGCACCGTATCCAGCACCGCCAGCAGCGCCTGCTTGAGCTGCACCTGTTCCACCGACAGCGCCTTCTTGCCGGCCTTGACCTTGGGGTTGCTCAGCTCTTCGATCTCTTCCAGAACCTTTTGCGTGCTGGTGCCCGGTGGCAGTTCGTTCACCACCAACTGCCATTGGCCGCGCGCCAGGTCTTCGATGAACCAGCGGGCGCGCACCTTCAAGCTGCCGCGGCCCGTGCGGTAGGCCTCGCGGATGTCGGCCTGCGGGCTGATGATCTGGCCACCGCCCGGGTAGTCGGGCGCGGGCAGCAGCGCGAAGAGTTCGTCGTCGCTCAGTTCGCCCTTACTCTTGTCGTTCTTCAGCAAAGCGATGGTGGCCGCGGCCACTTCACGCAGGTTGTGGCTGGGCACCTCGGTGGCCAGGCCCACGGCGATGCCGCTGGCACCGTTGAGCAGCACAAACGGCAGCCGCGCCGGCAGCAGCCGCGGCTCGTCGGTGGAGCCGTCGTAGTTGGGCTGGAAATCGACCGTGCCTTCGTCGATCTCGTCCAGCATCAGCCGCGCAATCGGGCTCAGCCGCGCCTCGGTGTAGCGCATGGCCGCCGCGCCGTCGCCATCGCGGCTGCCGAAGTTGCCCTGGCCGTCGATCAGCGGGTAGCGCTGGCTGAATCCCTGCGCCATGCGCACCAGCGCGTCGTAGGCGGCCTGGTCGCCATGCGGGTGGAAGCGGCCCAGCACATCGCCCACCACGCGCGCGCTCTTCACCGGCTTGGCGCCACCCGTGCCCGTGTAGGCCAGGCCCATGCGGAACATCGAGTACAGGATGCGCCGCTGCACCGGCTTGTTGCCGTCGCACACATCGGGCAGGGCGCGGCCCTTGACGACGCTCAGCGCGTATTCAAGGTAGGCGCGCTCGGCGTAGTCGGCCAGCGGCAAGGTATCGGCGGGGTCGGGCAGCGCGTCAGTGAACAGGTCGGTCATGGGATCAGGAAAATGGGTTGCGAATGGTCAACTGCTGTTGCAGCACCTGGCCGTCCTGAAAGTCTTCACTCAGCAGCGTGTGGCAACCGGCTTCCAGGGCAGCGGCGGCAATCAGCGCGTCGTACCAGGCGAGTTGATAGCGCTCGGCCAGCGCCAGCGCGGCTTCATGGGTGGCCAGCGTGAGCGGGCGCACGTCGGCAAACTGCCGCAGATCCGCCAACAACTGTGTCAGCGGCAGCCAGGCCATGCCGGCCTTGCGCCTCGCGACGTTGGCGAACTCGTTGAGCACCTGCACGCTGACGATGATGCGTCCGGCCAGCACCTGCTCGGCGCGCGCAGCCTTGCGCGCATCGGCCGACAGCAGGTAGAGCAAGACGTTGGTGTCAACGAACGGCGCCACGCTCATTCGCCAGCAGCCGGTCGAAGTGGAAGTCGGCCGGCAGGCTGCCGCGGAAGGCCCTCAGCCGGGCCAGCACCTCGGCGTCAAGCGCCGCACCGGGCCGAATGCCGAGCGTGCGCGCGCCGGCCACCTGCACGTCGATGTCGTCGCCTTCCTTCAAGCCCAGAACCTCGACCACAGCCGCAGGCAAGCGGATGGCCAGGCTGTTGCCCCACTTGGAAACTTGCATGCCGTCATCTCCGTTGGATATACATTCGTAAATTGTATATCCAGACTGCCTGGCCTACGAACGATGTGCGCTTGCGCTGCGCGCCCGGGCCCCTGTCCGCCGCCACAGGCCTTGGTGCGCTCAGGTCGACTCCAGGCCGAGCGCTGTGCGCGCCAGGTACTCGCGGTCCAGCATGCTCATCACCACCAGCGAGTCGTAGCCGTCGGCGCCGTCGATGCGAATGCGCACGCTCTCGCGCAAGCGGCCCTCCACGGTGAAGCCTTCGCTCTCGTACAAGTCCAGGGCCCGGGTGTTGAGCGACTTCACGTCCAGCCAGAAGCGGTGCGCGTGCAGGTCGCGGAAGGCCATCTGCTTGAGCACACGCACGCACTGTCGGCCCAGCCCGCGGCCCTTGGCTTGCAGCACCAGGCGCTTCAACTCGACGCTGCCGTGCGGGTTGCGGCAGCCCTGCAGGATGACAAAGCCGTCGCGCCCGCCTTCGCCCACGCCGGCCTCGACGATGAAGTGGCGAAAGTCCGGAAAGCGCACCGCACCTTCGTGCTGCGTGCGCTCCCAGGGCGTGATGAAGGGCAGGTTGCCCTGGTCGCGTTCGACCGAGACCACGAAGTCCAGGTCGGACAACATGGTTGGGCGCAGGCGCAGCATGGTGGTCATGAGAGCCAGGCGCTGTGGGCGCGCCGCTCAGACATCCACCTCGACCGCATCACCGCGCAGCTCCATCAGTTCACGCCGCGCCGCGGCCTCGCCCTTGCCCATCAGGCGGGTCAGCGCTGCCGCGGTGGCGTCGAACCCGCCCTCGGCCCAGCGCACCGGCAGCAAGCGGCGCGTCTCGGGGTTGAGCGTGGTTTCCCACAGCTGCTCGGCGTTCATCTCGCCCAGGCCCTTGAAGCGGCTGATGGCCCAGGAACCATCGCGCGCGCCTTCCTTGCGCAGCTTGTCCAGCGCGGCCTCGCGCTCGCCTTCGTCCAGCGCGTAGATCTTGGCCGCCGGGCGCTTGCCGCGCGCTGGCGCGTCGATGCGGTACAACGGCGGCTTGGCAATGAACAAGTGGCCGCGAGACACCAGTTGCGGAAAGTGGCGGAAGAAGAGTGTGAGCAGCAGCACCTGGATGTGCGAGCCGTCGACATCGGCGTCGCTCAAGATGCAGACCTTGCCGTAGCGCAGGCCGCTGAAGTCGGGTGTGTCGGCGGGCCCATGTGGGTCGACGCCGATGGCCACCGCGATGTCGTGGATTTCGTTGTTGGCAAACAGCCGGTCGCGCTCGACCTCCCAGGTATTGAGCACCTTGCCGCGCAGCGGCAGCACGGCCTGGGTCTCCTTGTCGCGGCCCATCTTGGCGCTGCCGCCGGCGCTGTCGCCTTCGACCAGGAACACCTCGTTGTGCAGCAGGTCGCGGCTCTCGCAATCGGTCAGCTTGCCGGGCAGCACGGCCACGCCCGAGCCGCGGCGCTTTTCGACTTTCTGCGACGCCCGCTGGCGCGTCTGCGCCTGGCGGATGACGAGCTCGGCAAGCTTGCGCCCCAAGTCCACATGCTGGTTCAGCCACAGCTCCAGCGCCGGCTTGACATAGGCCGAGACCAGCCGCAGCGCGTCGCGCGAGTTCAGCCGCTCCTTGATCTGGCCCTGGAACTGCGGGTCCAGCACCTTGGCACTCAGCACAAAGCTGGCGCGCGAAAACACGTCATCAGGCATCAGCTTCACGCCCTTGGGCAGCAGCGCGTGCATGTCGATGAAGTTCTTGATGGCGCCGAACAAACCGTCCTTCAATCCCGATTCGTGCGTGCCGCCGGCCACCGTGGGGATCAGGTTGACATAGCTTTCGCGCAGCACGCCGCCGTCCTCTGTGAAGGCCACGCACCAGGCGGCGCCCTCGCCTTCGGCAAAGTTCTCGCTGATTTGGTCAGTTAGGCCCGCCGTGGCGTACTGGCTGCCTTCAAACAGCGGAATCACCGGGTCGGCGGCCAAGCCCTGTGTGAGGTAGTCGCGCAGACCGCCCTGGTACAGCCAGGTGTGGGTCTCTTCTTCATGGCGACCCGTCTTCTCGACCAACAGCGTCACCGTCACGCCAGGCATGAGCACGGCCTTGCTGCGCAGCAAGTGCACCAGGTCGGCGCGCGGCAGCTCGACACTCTCGAAGTACTTGGCGTCAGGCCACACCCGCACGCGCGTGCCGTGGCGGCGCTCAGACGCCGTGGCTTTGCGCAGCACCAGCGGCTCGGTCACGTCACCGCCGCCAAACACCAGCGTGGCGGCCTGGCCGTCGCGCCAGGTCGTCACCTCGAGCCGGCGCGACAGCGCGTTGGTCACGCTCACCCCCACACCATGCAATCCGCCGCTGAAGCTGTAGGC
>JANOLY010000529.1:0-2780 GCA_031420055.1 Burkholderiales bacterium
GCGCGGTGGCTCCCGGTGCCCTTGCGCCGCGCCAGGATGAAGCTGCCCAGCAGCAAGGCCCCCAGCGCGGTGGCAAGGTGGAAGAAGACCAGTGGGTGGCGTTGCCACAGCGACGCCAAGTGCTCGCCGAGCAGGGGCTGAAGGTTCATCGGGGTTCTCGCAATGGGCCGGGGATTCGGTGACGCGAAGGATGGCCGGCGACGCCGGCCGTGTCCGCGGCGCTGCGACCGGACCCCCGCCACGCCGACGAAACGCCGTCTACATGGCGCGAAACAGATGCGCGTAGAGGCGGCTGGCGCTGAGCCTGTCGGGGTGGCCGCGCAGCGTCAGCGTGACCTTGCCCGACTCCTCGCGCAGCGCACTGGCAATGGCGTCGGCGCGCACGACGGTGCCACGGTGCACCTGCCAGAACCGGGCCGGGTCGAGTTGCGGCAGCAGCTCCTTGAGCGACAGGCGGATCAGGTGTTCGCGCTCGGCGGTGACCACCCGCACGTACTTGTCGGCGGCCTCGAAGTACAGCACCTGGTCGATCGGCACCAGGTGCACCACCGCACCGACCTGGGCCTGGATCACGTCGAGCCGCGGCGGCGTGGCGCTGACCGGGGCGGCGTCGAGCAGCGCGCGCAACTGCTCGACAGTGCGCGGCAAGGCGTCACCGGGCGGTGCGCGTTCGGCCAGGCGCGCCTGCAGCCGTGTCACGCAGGCCGCCAGGCGCTCGCGCTGCACCGGCTTGACGACATAGTCCACCGCCTGCGCGTCGAAGGCCTGCAGCGCGTAGTGGTCGTAGGCGGTGACGAACACGATCAGCGGAAAGGCCGCACCCCCCGGCCAGTCCTCGGCCAGCGCCTGCGCGGCTTCGAGGCCCGACAGGCCCGGCATGCGGATGTCCAGGAAGCACACCTCGGGCTCGAGGGCCAGGGCCTGCGCAACCGCCGAGGCACCGTCGCCCACCGTGGCGGCGATGCGCAGGGCGGGCCAGAGCTGCGCCAGCTCGGCCTGCAAGGCGGCGGCCAGCAGCGGTTCGTCCTCGGCGATCAGGGCGGTGGTCATGGCGTGTTTGCCAGGGGCAGCGAGATGCGCGCTTCGGTGCCGCCGTCGGCGCGGACTTCGAGCACCAGGCTGGCGGCGTTGCCGTACAGCGCGGCCAGGCGCTGGCGGATCTGTTCGAGGCCGAAGCCGGTACCGGCCGCACTGGCCTGGCTGCCCAGGCCGACGCCGCTGTCGCGCACGGTCAAGACCAGGTGCGCACCCTCGCGTGCCGCGCGCACGTTGATGCGGCCGCCCTCGACGTTGGGCTCCAGCCCGTGCCGGATGCTGTTCTCCACCAGTGGCTGCAACAGCAGCGGAGGCACCGGCATCTCACGCAGCTCGATGGGCAGGTCAAACTCGACCGCCAGCCGCGGCCCCATGCGCACCGCCATCAGCGCCAGGTAGTCGGCCAGGCGGTCGAACTCGGTGGCCAACGGGTGCAGGCCGGCGCGGCTGGCGTCGAGCGTGGCGCGCAGGAAGGCGATCAGGTGGTCGAGCATGGCCTGCGCGCGCGGTGGGTCCAGGGCGATCAACACGCGCAGGTTGGCCAGCGTGTTGAACAGCATGTGCGGTTCGAGCTGCGCTTCGAGCAGCCTCAGGCGGGTCTCGGCCGCGGCCCGCAGCGCGGCCTGCGCCTGCGCCTCGCTCGACGCCAGCCGCGTGCGCGACCACGACCAATAGACCATGAAGCCGGCCACCACGACGCTGACGGCCAGGTTGATGAACAGCGTGCGCGGCTGTGCCAGCCCGGGCCTGGACACCGAGATGCCGAGCAGCCAGCCCGCCAGCGAGTAGCCGATCTGCACGCCGCCCCAGCTACCGGCCAGGATGATCGGCAGCGCCCAGCGCCAGCCGGGCCAACCCGCGCGCAGCGCCGTGTCGTTTGGGTGGCGCAGGCGCAAGCCTTGCGCGGCGAGCCGGCGGCCACCGTCGATCAACCACATGCAACTCATGCCGATGCAAAGCGAGAACACCAGCGTGCGCCAATGCGGGTTGTTGAAGACCACACTGAGGAACACCGCGACGGCCGCGCAGACCGCGCCGACGATGGCCAGATCACGCAGCAGGCTGGCCGCCAGCGTGGTTGTGCGCGTCGGCAGCGCGGAGCGTTCGGGGGCGGGCAGGGCAGTGGGCATGGGCTGGGCAGTCACTTCGGCTGACCGACAGCTTGCGGCAGCCGCCCTCAGGCGACAAGCCCGGCGCGATCGGTGGCTGCGGCGCGGCGCCAAACGCCGCGGCGGGCGCGCAAAGTGCGGGTGCGCGAGGTCAAGCGCCGGCCAGGCGCGCGCGCAGGGCTTCGATGCGCGCGCGGTTGACGCCGAGATCGCCGTTGCCGATGCGCGAGGCCGAGCGCACCTGCACCACGCCGGCCGCGGGGTCGAACCAGAACTCGGCATCGTCGACGAAGCGCATCAGTCGGGTCGTGAATTGCGCATTGAGGTAGTCGGGTCGGCGTTCGACGATGCGTGCGCCGTCGATGCTCTCGATGAGTTGCGCCAGCCGCGCGATGGTGGCTGGCCCGTCGCCCTTCAACGCCAGCGGCGCGATCGTCGCGTACTCGCGCTGCGGGCTCTCGGGCCAAAGTCCAGCCTGGCTGCTGACGCTGTTGGGCGTTTTCGAGGGCGGCTTCAACTTGCCGTCGCGCAGGCCCAGGTTGTCGGGTGGACGGCCCGAGAACGCGCCGAAACGCGCCGCGACAAAGACAGCCGCCACGGCCACCAGCAGCCAAGCAACGATGACCATGGCCAGCC
>JANOLY010000530.1:0-2813 GCA_031420055.1 Burkholderiales bacterium
GGCCGGCACCGCCACGCCGATGGAGGGCGTGCAGTTCCACCCCGAGTCCATCCTCAGCGAGCACGGCCACGCCATGCTCAGAAACTTTCTTCAGATGACGAGCTGAGGCGCCAGGCGCTGAATTCGATCGACCCACCAGGACCCCTCCCCATGCCCTCGACCATCACCAACTCTGAAGCGCTGACCCGCATCATCGAAGGCCGCGAGATCTTTCATGACGAGATGCTGGCGCTGATGCGCCGCATCATGAGCGGCGAGATGTCGCCGGTGATGATCGCCGCCTTTGCGATGGGCCTGCGCGTGAAGAAGGAAACGATCGGCGAGATCGCCGCAGCGGCGCAGGTCATGCGTGAGTTCGCGACACCCGTGGTGGTGGCCGACCGCAAGCATCTGGTGGACATCGTGGGCACGGGCGGCGATGGCTCGCACACCTTCAACATCTCCACCGCGGCGATGTTCGTGGCGGCGGCCGCGGGCGCGCGGGTGGCCAAGCATGCCGGGCGCAGCGTGTCGTCCACCTCGGGCTCGGCCGACGTGATGGAGGCGCTGGGTGCCTTCATCGGCCTGGCACCCGAGCAGGTGGCGCTGTGCCTGCAAGAAACCGGCATCGGCTTCATGTTCGCGCCCAACCACCACGCGGCCATGAAACACGCCGCGCCGGTGCGCAAGGAACTTGCGGTGCGCACGCTGTTCAACATCCTGGGCCCGTTGACCAATCCGGCCGGTGCGCCCAACCAGCTGCTGGGGGTGTTCCACCCCGACTTGGTGGGCATCCAGGTGCGCGTGTTGCAGCGCCTGGGCAGCGAGCATGTGATGGTGGTCTACGGCATGAACGGCATGGACGAGATTTCGCTGTCCGGCGAAACACGGGTGGGCGAGCTCAAGGCCGGCGCCGTCACCGAATACACCGTGCACCCCAGCGACTTCGGCCTGCCGGTGTACGACTCGCGGGTGCTCAAGGTGGCCAACAAGGAAGAGTCGGTGAAGTGCATACAGCGCGCCCTGGCCAATGAAGACGGCCCCGTGCGCGACGTGGTGCTGCTCAACGCTGGCGCGGCGCTGTACTGCGCTGACGTGGCCGCCACCGTGGCAGAAGGCGTGAAGCGTGCCCGCGAGGCCGTGGCCTCGGGCAAGGCGCTGGCCAAGCTGAGCCAGTTCGTGGCCGCCACCAACCAGTTCCGGCCAGCGGGCTGAGCGGCGATGGACGACATCCTCACCCGCATCGTTGCCGTCAAGCACGAAGAACTGGCCGCCGCGCGCCGCCGCCGCAGCCTGAGCAGTTGGCGCGAAGAGGCCGAAGCTCGCGTAGACATCCGCGACTTCGGCGCCGCCCTGCGCAGCAAGGTGGCAAGCGGCAGCGCTGCCGTCATTGCCGAAGTCAAGAAGGCCAGCCCCAGCAAGGGCGTGCTGCGCGAGCACTTTGTGCCGGCCGAGATTGCCGCCAGCTACGAGACGGGAGGGGCGACCTGCCTGAGTGTGCTGACCGACGAGCGCTTCTTCCAGGGCTCGGCGGCGTTCCTGCAACAGGCGCGCGCCGCCTGCACGCTGCCGGTGCTGCGCAAGGACTTCATGGTCGATGAATACCAGGTCGTCGAAGCCTGTGGCCTGGGTGCCGACTGCATCTTGCTGATCGTGGCCTGCCTGGACAACGCGCAGTTGACCGACCTCGAGGCCTGCGCCGTGGCTCTGGGGCTGGCTGTGCTGGTCGAAGTGCACGACGGTGCAGAACTCGAACGCGCGCTGCGGCTGAAGACGCCGCTGGTGGGCATCAACAACCGCAACCTGCGCAGTTTTGAGGTCAGCCTGGACACCACGCTGCAGTTGCTGCGGCGCATGCCGCCTGACCGGCTGGTCGTCACCGAGTCGGGCATCCTGGCCGCGGCCGATGTGACCCGCATGCGCGACGCCGGGGTGCAGGCCTTCCTGGTCGGTGAAGCCTTCATGCGGGCGCCCGACCCAGGCCGGGCGCTGGCCGAACTCTTCGCTTGAACCGGCTGCAGTTGCCGCTGTGGAGGCTGCTCGACAGCGCGCCGCTGGGCGACTGGGCGCCGCTGCTGACCGACTGGCGTGGCGGCGCCCAGGGGCGCCAGCTCATGGCCGCCGTGGACGCCCGGGTGGCGGCGGGCGCCACCGTGTACCCGGCGGCGGTGTTCCGTGCGTTCGAGCTGACGCCGATGTCGCGCACACGAGTGGTGATCCTGGGGCAAGACCCGTACCACGGCCCCGGCCAGGCCGAGGGCCTGGCGTTCTCGGTGCCCGCGGGCCTGCGGGTGCCACCCAGCCTGCGCAACATCTTTCGCGAATTGCAGCGCGACCTGGGCTTGCCGCCGCCCGCATCGGGCTCGCTCGCGGCCTGGGCAGCGCGCGGCGTGCTGCTGCTCAACACCACGCTCACGGTCGAGGACGGGCAGCCCGCCGCCCATGCGCGCCACGGCTGGCAGTCGCTGACCGACCGGGTCGTGCAGGCCTTGGCGGATCGGCCGGAGCCGCTGGTGTTCATGCTCTGGGGCGCGCACGCGCAGTCGCGGGCGACCTTGATACCGCCGAACGCGGGTCGGCACCTGGTGTTGCAATGCAACCACCCGTCGCCCCTGGCCGCGAACCGCCCGCCTGTGCCTTTCATCGGTAGCGGCCACTTCGGGCAGGCGCGTGGGTTCCTGCGGTCGGCAGGCGCGGGCGAGCTCGACTGGTCGCTGGCCTGAAGCCGCCCCGGTCCCCACCGGCCAGGGCCGTGTTATAGTCACGGGCTCTTTGGGAGGGGTGCCCGAGTGGCTAAAGGGGGCAGACTGTAAATCTGTTGGCTTACGCCTACG
>JANOLY010000531.1:0-4072 GCA_031420055.1 Burkholderiales bacterium
GATGGCGTCCACGGCCAGCGCCAGCACCAGGGCCGAATCGATGCCGCCTGACAGGCCGATGATCGCGCCCGGGAAGCCGTTCTTGCCCAGGTAGTCGCGCACACCCAGCACCAGGGCGGCCCAGGCCTGGGCCTCGTACTCAGGCACCGGCGCCAGCGGCCCGACGGGCCGCCCGCCGGGCTCCATGTCCAGCATCAACAAGGCTTCTTCAAAGGCCGGCGCCCGTGCGCAAACCTTGCCTGTGGCGTCCACGGCAAACGACGCACCGTCGAACACCACCTCGTCCTGGCCGCCCACCAGGTGGGCGTACAGCAGCGGGCGCGCCGTGGCCCGCGCGCGCTTGGCCATGCGGGCTTCGCGTTCGCCCCACTTGTCCAGATGGAAGGGCGAGGCGTTGATGACACACAGCACATCCGCGCCCGCGGCCACGGCCGCCTGGGCCGGCTCGTCGAACCAGGCGTCTTCGCAGATCAGCACCCCCACACGCAGGCCCTGCACCTCGAACACCAAGGGCGGCAGCCCGGCGTCGCGGCCCGAGGCGAAATAGCGCCGCTCGTCGAAGACCTGGTAGTTGGGCAGTTCGCGCTTGCAGTAGGTGCCCATCACCCGGCCTGCCGACAACACCGAGGCCGCGTTGTAGCGTTCCTGCACCGCCATCGACTTGGACCTAACATCCCCACGACCCCGGAACTGATGCGGGTGCCCCACCACCAGATGCAAGCCCTCGCAATCCGCCAGTTCAGCCGCCAGGCCCGCCAAGGCATCGGCACATGCGCGCATGAAGGCCGGGCGCAGCAACAAGTCTTCAGGCGGGTAGCCGCTGAGCGCGAGTTCGGGCGCCACCACCAGCTGTGCACCGGCGGCATGTGCGCTGCGCGCTGCCGCGGCCAAAAGCCGGGCATTGCCCAAAAGGTCGCCCACGGTCGAATTGATCTGAGCGAGAGCCACTTTCACGGGTTCGGGTCCTGATTGACGCAGGTGCAAGCCATAGACGAAGAGCATGTTATCCGCTGCCACAGCGACCCTTCACAGGTCAACGCCCAGGCCTGGAACGCCTTGCTGCAAGGCCAGGCCGCACCCACGCCCTTCATGCGCATGGAGTACCTGCGCGCACTGCACGATTCAGGCAGCGCGGTGCCGCAAACGGGCTGGGCGGCGCAGTTCATCACGCTGGAATCTGCCGGTGTGCTGCGCGCGGCCTGCGCGCTGTACTTGAAGAGCCATTCCTACGGCGAATACGTCTTCGACTGGGCCTGGGCCGACGCCTACCGGCGCCACGGCCTGGCCTACTACCCCAAGCTGCTGGGGGCGGTGCCCTTCACGCCGGTACCGGGCGCAAGGCTGCTGGCACAAGACGACGCCTGGCGTGACCGGTTGGTGACGGCGATAGGGCAGTTGGCGCGACAGGGCCGGCTGTCTTCAGCCCATGTGCTGTTCATCACCGATGCCGACCAGGCCGCCTTCGAGCGCGCGGGCTGGCTGCTGCGCCAGGGCGTGCAGTTCCACTGGACGCGCGACGACGCCGCGCCCGTGGCCGACTTCACCGAGCTGCTGGCGCGCATGCAGCGCGACAAGCGCAAGAAGATCCAGCAAGAGCGCCGCCGCGTGGCCGACCAGGGCATCGTCTTCAGCACTCACGTGGGCAGCCAGGTTGACGAGGCGCTGTGGGACTTCTTCTACCGCTGCTACACCCTCACCTACCAGGCCCACCACAGCACGCCGTACCTGACACGCGGCTTCTTCTCGCGCATGGCCAGCACCATGCCCGGGAACTGGCTGATGTTCGTGGCCCGCCGTGGTGACGCCACCGGCGAGCCGCTGGCGGCGTCGCTCATCACCATTGACCCCGAGCGCGGCGCGGCCTGGGGCCGCTATTGGGGTTGTGTGCAGCCACTGAGCTGCGTGCACTTCGAGGCCTGCTACTACCAGCCGCTGGCCTGGTGCATCGCCAACGGCTACCGGCGCTTCGAAGGCGGCGCGCAAGGCGAACACAAGATGGCGCGTGGCCTGCTGCCGGTGCGCACGGCGTCAGCGCACTGGCTGCGCGACGAACGCTTTGCCTCGGCGGTGGCCGACTTTCTGGCCGCCGAGGGCGGTGGCATCGAGCAGTACGTGGACGAGCTGCGCGAGCGCAACCCGTTCAAGCGCTGATGCTCACTTGGCCTGGGTGGCTTCCCAAGCGGCCATGCCGGCCGTGACCTCGGTGCGCGCGCTGTCGGGGCCTTCCCAGCCCAGCACCTTGACCCACTTGCCTTCTTCCAGGTCCTTGTAGTGCTCGAAGAAGTGCTGGATGGTCTTTAGCCGCATCGGGTTCAGGTCCTCGATCTTTTGCCACTGGCTGTAGATCGACAGGATCTTGTCGATGGGCACCGCCAGCAGCTTGTTGTCGCCGCCGGCCTCGTCGTCCATCTTCAGCATGCCCAGCGGCCGGCAGGTGACCACCACACCGGGAATCAGCGGCACGGGCGTGATGACCAGCACGTCGACCGGGTCGCCGTCGTCGGCCAGGGTGTTGGGGATGTAGCCGTAGTTGCACGGGTAGTGCATGGCCGTGCTCATGAAGCGGTCCACGAACAGTGCGCCGGTGTCGTGGTCGACCTCGTACTTGATCGGGTCGGCGTTCATCGGGATCTCGATGATCACGTTGAATTCATGCGGCGCCTTGGCGCCCGGGGTCACGTTGTGCAAGCTCATGGGCTGGTGCGCCGCCGGCGCCCGTAGTCGTGTTGCGGGCATTTTAGGTGGCGGGCTTGCCGTGCCCTGACAGCCGCGGCGCAACGGTCACAAACCCCGAGCCGGGGGTCAGCGGGCTTCAGTTAGCATCCGCGCGCGCTGCAAATCTTGCAAGCAAGGCCGTTGCGCCCCGAACCTGCGCAACCCACCCAAAGAACTAAAACGATGAAGGAGATTTCTCCATGACCACCTCCATGGCGCTGTACCTCGCCTTGGGCTGCGGCCTGGCCGCAGTTGTTTACGGATTCGTGCAACGCAGCTGGATCCTGTCGCAGGACGCAGGCAATGCCCGCATGCAAGAGATCGCGGGCGCGATCCAGCAAGGTGCCGCGGCCTACCTGGCACGGCAGTACAAGACCATCGCCATCGTCGGCGTGGTGTTGGCGATCCTTATCTTCGTCTTCCTGGACACCCGCACCGCCATCGGCTTTGTGCTGGGCGCCTTGCTGTCGGGCGCCTGCGGCTTCATCGGCATGAACATCTCGGTCAAGGCCAATGTGCGCACGGCACAGGCCGCCACCAAAGGCATCGGCCCGGCGCTGGATGTGGCCTTCAAGGGCGGTGCCATCACCGGCATGCTGGTGGTGGGCCTGGGCCTGATCGGCGTGGTGCTGTTCTTCTGGTGGGTCAGCGCTGGCGGCACCGTGGCGGCCGACAAGACGCTGTCCGCCGTGCTCAAGCCCATGCTGGGCTTTGCCTTTGGCTCGTCACTGATCTCCATCTTCGCGCGGCTGGGTGGCGGCATCTTTACCAAGGGCGCTGATGTGGGCGCCGATCTGGTGGGCAAGGTCGAAGCCGGCATCCCCGAGGACGACCCGCGCAACCCCGCGGTGATTGCCGACAACGTGGGCGACAACGTGGGCGACTGCGCCGGCATGGCCGCCGACCTGTTCGAGACTTACGCCGTGACGCTGATCGCCACCATGGCGCTGGGCGCCATCATGGTCGTCAGCGCGCCCATGGTGGGCGTGATCTACCCGCTGGTGCTGGGTGGGGTGTCCATCATCGCGTCCATCATCGGCTGCTACTTCGTCAAGGCCAGCCCGGGCATGAAGAACGTGATGCCGGCGCTGTACAAGGGCCTGGCAGTGGCCGGTGTGCTGTCGCTGATTGCCTTCTACTTCGTCACCACGATGCTGTTCCCACAGGCCGTCACGATGCACGACGGCCGTTCGGTGGGCGCCATGGCGCTGTTCGGCTCGTGCGTGGTCGGCCTGGTGCTGACGGCCGTGTTGGTCTGGGTCACCGAGTACTACACCGGCACGCAGTACCCGCCGGTCAAGCACATCGCGCAGGCCTCGACCACCGGCCACGGCACCAACATCATTGCCGGCCTGGG
>JANOLY010000532.1:0-3759 GCA_031420055.1 Burkholderiales bacterium
TTTGTTGAACACCACCGTGTGGCCCAGGTGAAGGTCGGGCGCGGTCGGGTCCAGGCCGAACTTGATGCGCAGCGGCTGCTTGAGGGCCTCCGAGCGGGCCAGCTTGGCCAACCACTCGGCCTGCGGCAGCAGTTCCTCGCACCCCCGCAAGGACACCGCCAGGGCTTCGCGGACACGGTCGGTGACAGGGTACGGCGGTGGTGAGGCGGGGGAATTCACAGGCTCGGGCATGGGTTCAGTGACTGAGGGGTTTTGCCGGGGAGACGGGCGCGAGCCTTGGCTATACTTGCGCCTTCGTCCTGCCCCCGCCCGCGACCCTGTCCTACAGCGCCCCGGGCGGCGGATTCTAGGGGACAGCCCGCTCGGCGCTCAGCGCACGGACGGGCCCCGCAGCCACCCCAGCCCGGCGTTTTGCGTCAGGCGCCGCCCCAAGACACGCGACACCGGCCTTGAAACTGCAGACCTCCGTCCTCCTCCAGCGTCTTGCCGACGCCGGTCAGCGCCACAGGCGTGGCATCGTTGTCGCCGCCGTGGGCGCAATGGCCGGCTTCGCCATCACCGCGGTCGCCGTGGCGCCGCTGGTGCCAGACGCATCGCAGCTACCGCAGACCGTGGTGACGGCCACCGTGCCGCTCAGCGGCCTGGAGGCCCAGCTGGAAGCGCTGGCCTCGCACGAACTGGCGCTAACCCGCAACGAGCTGACCCGCAGCGCCGACACCCCCGAGCGCTTGCTCGCCCGCTTGGGCGTGAACGACCCGCAAGCGGCCGAGTTCCTGCGCAACGACCCGACCGCGCGCAAGCTGCTGTCGGGTCGCGCCGGCAAGATGGTGCAGGCGCTGGCCAGCAGCGACGGCGCCCTGATGACCCTGACCGGTCGTTTCCAGGCCGAGCGCACCGAACTGGCAGGCAGCCATTTCGCGCGTCTGAGCCTCGAACATGTCGACGGCCGCTGGTCGTCGCGGCTAGAGCACGTGCCGCTAGCCGCCCAGGTTCGCCTGGCCAGCGGGGCCATCCGCACCACGCTGTACGCGGCCACCGACGAGGCCCGCCTGCCCGAGGCCGTCGCCGCGCAGCTGTCGGAAATCTTCGCCACCGACGTCGACTTTCACCGCCAGTTGCGCCGGGGCGACAGCTTCAACGTCGTCTATGAGACCTTCACCGCGGACGGCGAACCCATCGCCTGGAACCAGGGTGCGGGCCGGGTCCTGGCCGCCGAGTTCGTCAGCGGCGGCAAGGCGCACCATGCCATCTGGTTCGCGGGGCCTGACGGCCGCAGCGGCTACTTCGGCCTGGACGGCAGCAGCCGGCGCAAGGCCTTCCTGGCCAGTCCCATGGAGTTCTCACGCGTCACCTCGGGCTTTGCCAGCCGGCTCCACCCGGTGCTCCAGAACTGGCGCCAGCACAAGGGCGTGGACTACAGCGCCCCCACGGGCACCTCGGTGCGTTCGGTGGGTGAGGGCGTGGTCGATTTCGCCGGCCATCAAAACGGCTACGGCAATGTTGTCGAGATCAAGCACAGCAACCAGCGCAGCACGCTGTACGCACATCTCAGTCGCGTGGACGTGCGGCCCGGTCAGCGTGTCGAGCAAGGCCAGCGCATCGGTGCCGTGGGCATGACTGGCTGGGCGACCGGACCGCATCTGCACTTTGAGTTCCGTGTCGCTGGCCAGCACCAGGACCCGCTGCTCATCGCCAGAGCCTCGGAGACGGTGGCCCTGGACCACGCGTCGCGCAGCCGCTTCGCCACCATCGCGCAGACAGTACAGGTCAAGCTCGATCTGGCCGAAACCCTCGGCCCAGCCCACGGGCGATTCGAATAAAGCCTCGGCTGCCGATGGCTCGATTCATCGGGCTGATGTCGGGCACCTCGCTCGACGGTGTCGACGCCGTGTTGGTCGACAGTGAAGCCCCCGCCGGCGCCCTTTGCGAGCTGGCCTTCGCCCACCTCCCCTTCCCCGCAGGGCTGCGCAGCGAGTTGCTCGCGCTCAATACCGCAGGCCCCGACGAACTGCACCGCGCCGCCCTGGCCGGCTCCGGCCTGTCGCGCGTCTATGCCCAGGCGGTGCAGGAACTGCTGGCCACGTCGGGCATGGCGCCGTCGCAGGTCAATGCCTTGGGCGCGCATGGCCAGACCGTGCGCCACCGACCGCGCGAGTTCGACGCCGTGGGCTACACGCTGCAGTTGCTCAACGGGGCGCTACTGGCCGAAATGACAGGCATCGACGTGGTCTGCGACCTGCGCAGCCGCGACCTGGCCGCCGGCGGCATCGGCGCACCCCTGGTACCGGCCTTCCACGCCGCCGTCTTTGCCCGGGCGGGGTGCGACCTGGCTGTGCTCAATCTGGGTGGCATGGCCAACCTCACCACGCTGCCTGCCGCTGGCCCCGTCGGCGGATTTGACTGCGGCCCGGGCAACGTGCTGATCGACTTGTGGGTGCAGCGGCACACCGGCCAGCCCTACGACGCCGATGGCGCCTGGGCTGCCAGCGGCCGGGTCGACCCGGGGCTGCTGCAGCGGCTGCTTGCCGAACCGTTCATGGCGCTGACGCCACCCAAGAGCACCGGCCGCGACCTGTTCAACGCAGCGTGGCTGGACGCTCAGTTGGTCGCGTCAAGCACGGGTCTGGAGCCGAACGATGTGATGGCCACCTTGGCCGAGTTCAGCGCGCGCGGCGCCACGGATGCCTTGCAACGCGCCTTGCCGCACGTGCACACGCTTCTGGTTTGCGGTGGCGGGGCATTCAACGCGCATGTGTTGCAACGGCTGAGCCGCCTGGTGCCCAAGGGTGCCAAGGTGCGAAGTACCGCCACCGAGGGCGTGGCCCCCGATCATGTCGAAGCCCTGGCATTCGCCTGGCTGGCCCGCGAACACACGGCACGCCGAACTGGCAGCCTGCCCGCCGTGACCGGCGCCCGCGGTGCCCGGGTGCTGGGCGCGCTGTACCCGGCTTAGGCCGAGAACGACGACCCGCAGCCGCAGGTCGTGGTGGCGTTGGGGTTCTTGATGACGAATTGCGCGCCCTGCAAGTCTTCCTTGTAGTCGATCTCCGCGCCACCCAGGTACTGCAGGCTCATGGCGTCGATCAACAGCGTGACGCCGTTCTTGCTCATTTGGGTGTCGTCTTCGTTGACGACTTCGTCGAAGGTGAACCCGTACTGGAAGCCTGAGCAGCCGCCGCCTTGCACGAAGACGCGCAGCTTCAGTTCGGGGTTGCCCTCTTCGTCAACCAGCTGTTTGACCTTGTCGGCGGCGCTGTCGGTAAAGACCAGCGGCGGCGGCATGTCATCAAAGGCGGGGGCGAGGGCTTCAGCGACAGCGTTCATGTTCAGGTCTCCAACAAAGGTGAGAGCATAGCGGTAACGCGGTGACCACGACGCCAACCGGCCCATGCACCACAATCCGCGACCCAGCAAACGCCGCGGAACCGGCTTTGCCGGGCCGCTGGCGGCGCCCCCTGGGGGGAGGCGCCGCAGGCGCTTCGGGGGGAGACCATTAAAAGCGCGGGATCCCGCGCCTCCCAACGAATTTTGTCGATGGCGTCCAGCCACCCAGGCGCCAGCACGGTGCCGAACGCGTCGATGTCTTCGTCGAGCTGCGCGACCGACGTGACGCCAATGATGGTGCTGGCGACCTGCCACTTGGTGTAGCAAAACGCCAGCGCCATTTGCGTCGGGCTCAATCCGTTGTCACGCGCCAGTGTGTTGTAGCGACGCGCGGCAGCCAGCGCCTCGGGCCGGCCCCAACGCTGTTTGCGCACC
>JANOLY010000533.1:0-6859 GCA_031420055.1 Burkholderiales bacterium
GTCGTCGTCGTCGCCGCGCTGGTGCTGGCCGCTTGTGCCGCGCCGCGACCGGACCAGCCGGACGAGGTCGCGTCCTGGCGCGCGCCACGGCACAGCGTGGCCGACACGGTGCGGCTGCTGGAACAGTCCAGCTTCGGCCCCACGCCCGAGGCGGTCGAGCGTGTGCGCCGCCAGGGGCACGCGGCCTACCTGGACGAGCAGTTCCGCCTGGTGGTCTCGCGCATGCCCGAGCTGCCGGTGGTGGACAACGACGTCAACAAGCAGTGCGCTCTGGGCGAGCTCGGCCGCCTGTGCCGGCGCGAGCACTACTCGCAGTTCATGCTGCAAACGCGCTTCTTCCAGAACGCCTTGAACCAACCGGATCAGTTGCGCCAGCGCGTGGCTTTTGCGTTGGGGCAGATCTTCGTGGTCTCGGCACGCAGGAACAACCGCGCCTACGCCATGGCGCGCTACCAGCAGATGCTGCTGGACAGCGCCTTTGGCAACTACCGCGACCTGCTTGAGAAGGTCACCCTCAGCCCCATGATGGGCCAGTACCTGGACATGGCCAACAACGAGCGGCTGGACCCGCGCCGCGGCGTGCCGCCGAACGAGAACTTTGCCCGCGAAGTGCTGCAGCTGTTCTCGGTGGGCCTGGTGCAACTGCAAGCCGACGGCACGGCCCGGCGCGGCGCTGACGCAAGGCCCTTGCCCACCTACGGGCCCCAGGAGATCGCCGAGTTTGCGCGCGCCTTCACCGGCTGGACCTACGCCGCCCGGCCAGACGTCAAGCCGCAACGCCGCAACCCGGGCTACTTCGACAGCCCGCTCGTGCCCGTGGCGGACATGCACGACGCCGGCCCCAAGCGCCTGCTGCAGGGCCAGCAGATCGCCGGGAGCGCCGACCCACGGGCCGAGCTGGCGCAGGTGCTGGACAACATTTTTCAGCACCCCAATGTCGGGCCGTTCATTGGCCGGCGGCTGATACAAAACCTCACCACCAGCCATCCAACGCCCGCCTACATCGGCCGCGTGGCCCGGGTCTTCGACAACAACGGCCTGGGAGTGCGCGGCGACCTGCGCGCCGTGGTGCGGGCCATCCTGCTCGACCCCGAGGCCCGGGGCGACACGCCGTCCAGCGCACAGTTCGGCAAGCTGCGCGAGCCCGTGCTTTACGTCACCGGCGTGATGCGCGCCCTGGGCGCGCGCAGCGATGGTGTGGACCTGATAGGCCAAAGCTCGGTGATGGAGCAGAACGTGTTTGTGGCGCCCACGGTGTTCAACTTCTTCCCGCCCGACTACGAACTGACGGGCAGCGGCATGAACGCGCCCGAGCTGGCCATCGTCGACAGCAACACCAGCCTGAAAAGGACCGACTTCGCCTGGCGGTTGATCTTCGGCCGCCCCGTACCGCCCGATCCGACGCTGCCCGGTGCGGTGGGCACGCAGCTCTCGCTGGCGGCCTGGGAGCCCCTGGCCGGCGAGCCCGGGCGGCTGGTTGACGGCCTGGGCAGCGTGCTGCTGCATGCCAGCCTGGCGGCCACGTCACGCCAGGCCATCGTCGGCGCCGTGGCGGCCGTGCCTGCCGCCAACCCGGCGCAGCGCGTGAAGACCGCGGCCTACCTGATGGTCGCCGGCCCGCACTACCAGGTGCAGCGCTGACGACGGCAGCGCCCGGCGCGCGCTACATGAACAGGTGTTCGCCGGCGTTCTCGCCGCCCAGGATCACGTAGTTCACCTTCTTCAGGTCGGCCAGCACGCGCCCGCCCGCGTAGCTGATGGAGCTTTGCAGGTCCTCGCGCATCTCGCGCAAGGTGTCGGCGAGTACACCCTTGATGGGCTCCAGGATGCGCTTGCCTTCGACATGCTTGTACTCGCCCTTGTTGAAGTCCGAGGCGCTGCCGTAGTACTCCTTGTAGCGCCGTCCGTCGACTTCCACGGTGGCGCCGGGTGACTCTTCGTGGCCCGCAAACAGCGAGCCCACCATGACCATGGCCGCACCAAAGCGCACGCTCTTGGCAATGTCGCCGTGGTGGCGTATGCCGCCATCGGCAACGATGGGTTTGGTGGCCACGCGTGCACACCACTTCAGTGCGCTGAGCTGCCAACCGCCGGTGCCGAAGCCGGTTTTCAGCTTGGTGATGCACACCTTGCCGGGCCCCACGCCGACCTTGGTGGCGTCGGCGCCCCAGTTTTCCAGGTCGATCACCGCCTCGGGCGTGGCCACGTTGCCGGCAATCACGAAGGCCGCGGGCAGCACGGTCTTGATGTGCTCGATGGCGCGCCGCACGCTGTCGGCATGGCCGTGGGCGATGTCGATGGTGACGTAATCGGCCCCTATGCCCTCTGCGGCCAGGCGATCCATGACCTCGAAGTCGGCCGCCTTCACGCCAGAGCTGAGCGAGACGAACAGACCTTTGTCGCGCATGCGCCGGGCATAGGCCACGACGTCCAGATCGAAACGGTGCATCACGTAGAAGTGGCCACTGGCCGCCAACAGCTCGCTGGTCGGCTCGTCGATCACTGTCTTCATGTTGGCTGGCACCACCGGCAAGGTGAAGCGCCGGCCGCCGAACTCCACCGACGTGTCGCAGGCGCTGCGGCTGTCCACCACGCACTTGCGCGGCAGCAGCAGGATGTTGTCGTAATCGAAGATGTCCAAGGCCCGGTCCCCCTCAAGCGGGCTGGGCGCCCGGCCTGGGCCAGCGCGCCGCCGCGCCCGCAGTGTGCTGTGGCCATCTTACGCGGCGGCTGTTTGGCCCATCGTGCGTGGCCCATCGGCGCCAAGTTGACTCTCAAGTTGGCCGGTGGATGGCCGAAAACCTGACATCCAATCCCGTTTCCATGCGCTCCAGCGACCCTACCCCCCCCGTGTCCCTGGCCGAGCCCCCGTCCGCGGTGGCCCGCCTGCTTGCGGGCGGGCGCCAGCGCCTGATGGCGCTTCTGGCCGGCCACGACTGGGTGCGGCGCGACAGCGCAGAGCGGCGCATCCGCGCCGTGTTGGAAGCCGCCACCGAAGGCATTCTGCTGTGCGACGTTCACGGCGAGGTGCTGCTGGCCAACAAGTCAGCAGCGGCTGCGATGAGCGAGACGCCCGCAGGTTTGCTGGGTCGGCAGATCAGCCGGCGCAACCACCGCGAAGCCGACGCGCCCGACAGCTTCCCGCTGAAGACCGGCGACAGCTTGGCGCTGGACGGCAAGGCCTTGCAGCGGCCGCTGGAGATCCGCGTGGCCACGCTCGGCAGCGGGCCGGGCCGGCAGTGGCTGGTCTACCTGCGCGACGTGGCGG
Source organism: Burkholderiales bacterium (assembly GCA_031420055.1). GTDB lineage: Bacteria > Pseudomonadota > Gammaproteobacteria > Burkholderiales > Burkholderiaceae_C > Rubrivivax. The sequence goes on from JANOLY010000533.1 coordinate 3,269, forward strand.
ACCGCAAGCAGACGCAGGAGCAGCTCAGCTACCTGGCCAACTTCGACAGCCTCACCGGGCTGCCCAACCGGGTGCTGTTCCGCGACCGGCTGGGCCAGGCGATGACACGCTCGCAGCGCACCGGCCGGCCGATGGCGTTGATGTTCCTGGACCTGGACCGGTTCAAGGTCGTCAACGACAGCCTGGGCCACGAAGCCGGCGACAAGCTGCTGCAGTACGTGGCGCAGACGCTGACAGCCTGCCTGCGCAGTTCGGATTCTGTGTCGCGCCAGGCCGAAGGCGAGCCCTTCACGCTGTCGCGGCTGGGCGGCGACGAATTCACCATCATTGCCGAAGCCATCGGTGGCGCCGAGGACGCCACGCTGATCGCCCGGCGCATGCTCGAAGCGCTGAACGTGCCCTTCAAGATGGGTGACGACGAGATCGTGGTGTCGGCCAGCATAGGCATCTCGATGTACCCGAACGACGATGTCGACCTGGACACGCTGATCCGCCACACCGACATGGCGATGTACCGCTCCAAGTCCATGGGCCGGGCCACCTACAGCTTCTTCAGCGATGACCTCAACGCGGCCATCAGCGCGCGCCTGACGCTGGAAAGCGGCCTGCGCAAGGCGATGGAGAACAGCGAGTTCCACCTGCACTACCAGCCCAAGGCCTGCTTGACGACCAACGACGTGACCGGCGTGGAGGCCTTGCTGCGCTGGTACTGCCCGGGCCAGGGCATGGTGCCGCCCGACCGTTTCATCAGCGTGCTGGAAGACACCGGCATGATCCTGCCCGTGGGTGCGTGGGTGATACGCGCGGCCTGTGCCCAACTGGCGGCCTGGGACAAGGCCGGCCTGCCGCCGCTGCGCATGGCCGTCAACCTGTCGGCACGCCAGTTCAGGCATCTGTACCTGGCCTCGCTGGTCGAAGACTCGCTGCGCGAAAACGCCATTGACCCGCGCCGCCTGGAGGTGGAGCTGACCGAGTCTTTGCTGATGGAAGACACCGAGACCAACCGCGGCATGCTGGCCACCTTCGCCCGCATGGGTGTGCGCCTGGCGATCGACGACTTCGGCACCGGGCACTCGTCGCTGAGCTACCTCAAGCGCTTCAACATCGACACGCTCAAGATCGACCGTTCCTTCGTGGCCGCGATGCCCGAGAACACCGAGGACGTGGCCATCGCCACCGCGGTGATCGCCCTGGCCCGCAGTCTGGAGATGAGCGTGGTGGCCGAGGGCGTGGAGACGCAGGCCCAGGCCGACATCCTGCGCAAGCTGGGCTGCGACGAGATCCAGGGCTATCTGCTCAGCCGCCCGTTGCCGGCGGCCGACCTGGCAACCTGGTTGACCCAGCGCCTGCGCGACGCCGAACACCGCCGGCTGCACTACGGCGAGCACCTGGACGCCCGGCTGATCACCGTCGAGCTCGAAACGCCGGGCTGAGGCCCGGTCGCTCGTGGCAGGCCGACTCCTAGAATCGGCCGGATGAACCCGACCCCTGCAGTACCGAGTGAATCACGACTGCTTCAGGGACTCAACCCCGAACAACTGGCCGCTGTGACGCTGCCTGCCGTGCCGGCGCTGATCCTGGCCGGTGCGGGCTCGGGCAAGACCCGCGTGCTCACCACACGCATCGCCTGGTTGATGCAGACCGGCCAGCTTTCGCCCGGGGGTGTGCTGGGCGTGACCTTCACCAACAAGGCGGCCAAGGAGATGCTCACCCGGCTGAGCACCATGCTGCCGGTGGCCGTGCGCGGCATGTGGATAGGCACCTTTCACGGCCTGTGCAACCGCTTCTTGCGCGCGCACTGGAAGCTGGCGGGGCTGCCGCAGGGCTTCCAGATCCTGGACAGTTCGGACCAGCTCAGCGCGGTCAAGCGCGTCATCAAAGGCATGAACCTGGACGAAGAGCGTTTCGTGCCCAAGCAGCAAGCCTGGTTCATCGCCGGCGCCAAGGAAGACGGCAAGCGCCCACGGGATGTCGACATCCGCGACGAGCAGACGCGCCGCCAGGTCGAGATCTACCAGGTCTACGAAGAGCAATGCCAGCGCGAAGGTGTGGTCGACTTTGCCGAGCTGATGCTGCGCACCTACGAGCTGCTGCGCGACAACGACCCGCTTCGCGAGCACTACCAGCGCCGCTTCCAGCACGTTCTGGTGGACGAGTTCCAGGACACCAACCGCCTGCAGTACGCCTGGTTGAAGATGTTTGCGCCGCCCGGTAACCAAGTTGAGCGGCCCGACGGCCGCGGGGGTCAAGGCGTGTTTGCCGTGGGCGACGACGACCAGAGCATCTATGCCTTTCGCGGTGCGCGCGTGGGCAACATGGCCGACTTCGAGCGTGAATACCGCGTCTCGCGCGTCATCAAGCTGGAGCAGAACTATCGCTCCAGCGGCCACATCCTGGATGCCGCCAACGACCTCATCGCGCACAACGCGCGGCGCCTGGGCAAGAACCTGCGCACCGACGCCGGCCCCGGCGAGCCGGTGCGCGTGTTCGAGAGCACCAGCGACTACGCCGAGGCGCAGTGGTTTCTGGAAGAAGCGCAAAGCCTGCACCGCGGCGGTATGCCGCGCAGCGAGATCGCGCTGCTGTACCGCAGCAACGCGCAAAGCCGCATCATCGAAAGCGCGCTCTTCAACGCCGGCGTGCCCTACCGTGTGTATGGCGGGCTGCGTTTCTTCGAGCGGGCGGAAGTCAAGCACGCGCTGGCCTACCTGCGCTTGCTTGAGAACCCCAGCGACGACACCAGCTTCCTGCGCGTCGTGAACTTTCCCGCCCGCGGCATCGGCGCGCGCAGCATCGAGCAGTTGCAGGACGCCGCCCGCACAGCACATCAGGTGCCCCTGACGGGTCACGGGGCCGCAGCCTGTCGCAAAGCGTGGGCGCGGTGCCCGGCAAGGCCGGCGTCAACCTGCAGGCCTTTGGCAAGTTGATCGACGAATTGCGTGAGGGCACGCGCGGGCTGACGCTGCGCGAGATCATCGACCACATGCTGCAGCGATCGGGCCTGATCGACTTCTACCGCACCGACAAGGAAGGCCAGGACCGCATCGAGAACCTCGAGGAACTGGTCAACGCCGCTGAAAGTTTTGTCACCCAGGAAGGCTTCGGCAAAGACGCCGTGGCCCTGCCGGTGGACGAACAAGGCCATGGCGCAATCTTGGGTCAGTCGCCCGTGCCCGACATCGAAACCGGCGAGATCATGAGCCCGCTGGCGGCCTTCCTCACCCATGCATCGCTGGAGGCCGGCGACAACCAGGCACAGGCTGGGCAAGACGCCATCCAGCTCATGACCGTGCACTCGGCCAAGGGGTTGGAGTTCGACGCGGTGTTCATCACCGGCATCGAAGAAGGCCTGTTCCCGCACGAGCAAAGCCTGTCCGACGCCGATGGCGTCGAAGAAGAACGCCGCCTCATGTACGTGGCCATCACACGCGCCCGCCAACGCCTGTACATGAGTTTCAGCCAGACGCGCATGCTGCATGGCCAGACGCGCTACAACGTCAAGAGCCGCTTCTTCGGCGAGCTGCCCGACGCGTCGCTGAAATGGCTCACGCCACGCAACCAGGGCTTCGGCTCGGGTTTTGCGCGCGAGTA
>JANOLY010000534.1:0-6633 GCA_031420055.1 Burkholderiales bacterium
TGACCCCGACGAGCGCTGGCCGTGCTGCGGGCGCCGCGGGGCCGCGTCACTCCACCGCCTTGACCATGTCCTCGACGACCTTCTTGGCGTCGCCAAAGACCATCATGGTCTTGTCCATGTAGAACAGTTCGTTGTCCAGCCCGGCGTAGCCAGACGCCATCGAACGTTTGTTCACGATCACCGTCTTGGCCTTGTAGGCCTCGAGAATGGGCATGCCGTAGATGGCGCTGCCCTTCACGTGCGCGGCGGGGTTCACGACGTCGTTGGCGCCCAGGATGATGGCCACGTCGACCTGGCCGAACTCGCCGTTGATGTCTTCCATCTCGAAGACCTGGTCGTAGGGCACCTCGGCTTCGGCCAGCAGCACGTTCATGTGGCCCGGCATGCGCCCGGCCACGGGGTGGATGGCGTACTTCACGCTGATGCCCTTGGCCGTGAGCTTGGCGGCGAGTTCTTTCACGGCGTGCTGGGCTCTGGCCACCGCAAGTCCGTACCCCGGCACGATGACCACGGTCTCGGCATTGCCCAGCACGAAGGCCGCGTCGTCGGCGCTGCCGCTCTTCACCGCGCGCTGGGCCGCACCACCGGCCGCGGCGCTGGCCACCTCGCCGCCAAAACCGCCCAGGATGACGTTGAAGAACGAGCGGTTCATCGCCTTGCACATGATGTAACTCAGGATCGCGCCCGAGCTGCCGACCAGGCTGCCGGCGATGATCAACATCGCGTTGTTCAGGCTGAAGCCAATGCCCGCCGCCGCCCAACCGGAATAGCTGTTGAGCATGCTCACCACCACCGGCATGTCGGCGCCGCCGATGGGAATGATGATCAGCACGCCCAGCACGAAGGCGATGGCCAGCATGGCGAAGAACATCGGCCAGCTCTCGGTGAACGAGAAGCCCACGCCCAGGCCCAGCATGGACAGGCCCAGCACCAGGTTGATCATGTGCTGGCCACTGAAAGTGACCGGCGCACCCTGGAACAGGCGGAACTTGTACTTGCCGCTGAGCTTGCCAAAGGCGATCACCGAGCCGCTGAAGGTGATGGCGCCGATGGCCCCGCCCAGGAACAGCTCGAACTTGTTGCCAAAGGGAATCGGCACGCCCCGGGTGGTGATGCCAAACGCCCAGGGCTCGGCCACCACGGCCACGGCGATGAAGACGGCGGCCAGGCCGATCATGCTGTGCATGAAGGCCACCAGCTCGGGCATCTTGGTCATCTCCACGCGCTTGGCCATCAACGTGCCCAGGGCACCACCCGCAACCAGGCCGCCCAGCACCCAGACCATGCCTTGCGTGCGGGTTTGCCCCATCTGCCCGGCCAGTTGCACGATGAGTGCGGCGGTGGTGAGCACCGCGATGGCCATGCCGATCATGCCGAACAGGTTGCCGCGAATTGACGTGGTGGGGTGGCTCAGCCCCTTGAGCGCCTGGATGAAGCAGACGCTGGCCACCAGGTACAGCAGCGTGACGAGGCTCATGCTCATTGCGGCGCACTCCCGTTGGTGGCGGCCGACGAGGGCTTCTTGTCCTTCTTTCTGAACATCTCCAGCATGCGCCGCGTGACCAGGAAGCCGCCGAAGACATTCACCGCGCACAGCGCCATGGCCAGCACGCCCATGGTCTTGCCCAGGGTGGTTTCGGTGAGTGCCGCAGCCAGCATGGCGCCGACGATGACGATGGCACTGATGGCGTTGGTCACGGCCATCAGCGGCGTGTGCAATGCGGGTGTCACGGTCCACACCACGTGGTAGCCCACGTAGATGGCCAGCACGAAGATGATGAAGTTGGTGATGGTGGGGCTGACGATGTCCATGGTGCTTCTTTGTCCTTCTACTTTCTCTTGATCTCGCCAGCCTGGGTCATCAGGCAGGCCATGACGATGTCGTCGTCGGCAGGCACCACGAAGCCGCTGTCCTTGGGCAACACCAGCTTCAGGAAGTCGAGCACGTTGCGTGCGTACAGGCTGGAGCTGTCGGCCGCCACCAGCGCCGGGATGTTGGTCTCGCCGATCAGCGTCACGCCGTGCTTGACCACCGTCTTGCCGGCTTCCGTCAGCGGGCAGTTGCCTCCGGCGGGTGCGGCCATGTCGACGATCACCGAGCCCGGCTTCATGCTCATGACCATGTCTTCGGTGATGAGCACCGGCGCGGCGCGGCCCGGGATGAGCGCGGTGCTGATGACGATGTCAGCCGCCGCCACCTTCTTGGCCACCTCGAGCTTCTGGCGGTCCATCCAGCTCTGCGGCATGGGCTTGGCGTAGCCGCCCACGCCGATGGCGGCTTCTTTCTCTTCGGCCGTTTCGTAGGCCACGTCGATGAACTTGGCGCCCAGCGACTCGACCTGTTCCTTCACCGACGGGCGCACGTCGCTGGCCTCGATGACCGCCCCCAGGCGTTTGGCCGTGGCAATGGCCTGCAAGCCCGCCACGCCCACGCCCAGGACGACCACGCGCGCGGCCTTGATGGTGCCGGCCGCCGTCATCAGCATGGGAAATAAGCGTTGGTATTTGTCGGCAGCCAGCATCACGGCCTTGTAGCCGGCGATGTTGGCCTGGCTGCTCAGCACGTCCATGCTCTGCGCGCGCGTGGTGCGCGGCGCGGCTTCGAGGGCGAAGCTGGTGATGCCGGCCGCGGCCAGGCGCGCCAGGTTGTCGCGGTCGAAGGGGTTGAGCATGCCCACCAGTGCGGTGCCGCTCTTCATCAGCGTCAACTCATCGGCGTCGGGGCTCTTCACCTTCAGCACCAGCTCGGCGGCAAAGGCGCCGGCGCGGTCGGTGATCTCGGCACCGGCGGCGGCATAGGCTTCATCGGTGGCACTGGCCGCCACACCGGCGCCAGTCTGCACCACGATGCGGTGGCCTTGCGCCTTGAGCTTCTTGGCCGTCTCGGGGGTGGCCGCGACACGGGTCTCGCCCGCGGCGGTTTCGAGCGGTACTCCGATCAGCATCGGTTTCTCCTGGCTGGTTTTTGCGTCGCCCAATGCGGGGCAGACGACATTTTGACTTGAAGCTACCACAAGTCCTGCCGCGCCCAGAGCCTGCCCGGTTGCGGCGCAGCCCCGCTCGGCCCCGCCTTTGCACCGCCCGTGCCGGTGGCCGTGGGGCGGGGAGCAGGCTTGCGGGGTTGGCTGGGCGCACGACAATGCACCCCTGTTCATCACCGAGTCCCCCATGTCGACCATTGCCCCCTTCCACTTGGCTTTCCCGGTCGATGACCTCGCCGCCGCGCGCCACTTCTACGGCGGCCTGCTGGCCTGCGCCGAAGGCCGCAGCAGCGACGAGTGGATCGACTTCGACTTTTTCGGCCACCAGATCGTTGCCCACCTGGCGCCGCCGCGCGCCACGGCGCACCACAACCCGGTGGACGGCCACGACGTGCCGGTGCCGCACTTCGGCGTGGTGCTGGACTGGGATCACTTCGAGACGCTGGCCGCCCGGCTGCGGGCCGGTGGCATGAAGTTCGTCATCGAACCCTACATCCGTTTCGCCGGCCAGGTCGGCGAGCAGGCCACGATGTTCTTCATGGACCCGGCCGGCAACGCGCTGGAGTTCAAGGCATTTCGCGACCGCTCGCAGTTGTTCGCCAAGTGAGCTTGAGTTGAGCCTGCCGCTGGCGGGCTGGCCGCAGCGTGGACACCGCCGCGTTGGCGCGCTCCTGAGTCGCGTTGCTGTCGCTGGTGGCGCCGCCGAAGGGGTGCTGCGCCACACCAGGCAAACACCGCGAGGCGATACTGCGCCATGACCGAACTGATTGTTATCCGTCACGGCGAAACCGACTGGAACCGCCAGCAGCGCTTCCAGGGCCAGATCGACGTCGCACTCAACGCCACCGGCCAGGCCCAGGCCCAACGACTGGCCGCGCGGCTGGCCGCCGAGCCGCCCGACGTGCTGATCAGCAGCGACCTCGCCCGCGCCCTGCAAACCGCCGCGCCGCTGGGCCGGGCCTGGGCGCTTCAGGCGGCCCCCACGCCCGGTCTGCGCGAGCAGAGCTTTGGCATGCTCGAAGGCCTGGACGTGCCCACCATCAAGGCCCAGCACGCCGGCCTGTGGCGCGACTGGTTGGCCCACCAAGCCGACTTCGCACTGCCAGGTGGCGAAAGCCTGCGCCAGTTTCACGACCGCGTGCTGAACAGCGTGCGCGAGATGGCCCACACCCACGCCGGCCGCCGTGTCGCCGTGGTCACGCATGGCGGTGTGCTGGACATGCTGTGGCGCAGCGCCAAGAAGCTGCCGCTGGACGGCCTGCGCGAATGCGCCATCCCCAACGCCGGCATCAACCGTCTGCGCTGGCAGGACGGCAGCCTGCACATCGAGCTGTGGGGCGACGACGCGCACCTGGCCGGGCTGCCCGAGCAGCCCAGCACGCAGGCGGGCGAGCGCGCCTGATCCCGGTTCAAGTCAGAGCCGGCTCAGCGGCGGGTTGCTGCCATCTCATTGCCAACTCAGCGCCGCCAGGTCGTTCACGAACAGCGGCATGTCCTTGGGTAGCCCCTTCAAGCGCGCGTGGGCCACGGTGATCCAGGTGGGCTGATACAGGTAGGCGGCCACGGCCTGTTCGGCCACCAGCGATTGCGCCTGGGCCATCAGCTTGTTGCGCTCATCCACCTTGATGGTGGCCTGCACCCGGGCCCACAGCGCGTTGAACTCGGCCGACTCGTAGCCCCAGTAGTAGTTGGGTCGCGCGAAGTTGCCGAAGTCCAGTGGCTCGACATGCGAAATGATCGTCAGGTCGTAGGCTTTCTGGCCGTACACGCTGCTCAGCCACTGCGCCCACTCCACGTTCTCGATCTTGGCGTTGATGCCGACCTTGGCCAGCATGGCCGCGATGACCTCGCCGCCCTGGCGCGCATAGGGTGGCGGCGGCAGCTTGAGCGTCAGCTCCAGCGGCAAGGGCACGCCGGCGCGGGCCAGCAGCGCGCGCGCACGTGCCGGGTCGTAGGCGTTGATGGCGGTGGTGTCGATGTAGCCCGGCGCACCGGGCACGTAGTAGCTGCCTATGGGCACGCCGTAGCCGTCGGCCGCGCCTTCGACGACCGCCTGGCGGTCTATGGCCGCGGCGATGGCCTGGCGCACGCGCACGTCGTCCAGCGGCTTGCGCTTGTGGTTCATGGCCAGGATGGTCTTGGCGCGCGAGCCGCCCACCAGCACCTGGAAGCGCGCCTTGTTGGCAAAGGCCCTCAGGCTGCGCGCTGCCGAGACGCGCGGGAAGGCGTCCACGTCACCGGACAACAGCGCCGCCACCTGCGCCGCCGGATCGCTGATGAAGCGCATGGTGACGCGGCGCAGCGCCACGCCCTTGGCGTTGCGGTGGGCGTCCCAGCGCAGCAGCGTCACCGACGAGCCGCGCGCCCAGCTGTCCAGCCGGTAGGGGCCCGTGCCCATGGGCTGGGTGGCGTTGCCGGCGGCACTCTTGGGCTCGACCATCACGGCCGTGGCCTGGCCCAGCTGGAAGGGCAGGTCGGGGTTGCCGTTCTTCAGCGTCAGCACGACGCTGTGGGCGTCGGGCGTGGCGATGCTGTCGATGTTGGCAAAAGTGGCGCGGTCCTTGTTGGCGCTGCCCGTGGCGGCGGCGCGCTGGTAGGCGAACTTCACGACCTCGGCGTCGAACGCTTCACCGTTGTGGAACTTCACGCCCTGGCGCAGCTTGAAGGTCCACACACGCAGGTCGGGGCTGGCGGCCCAGCTCACGGCCAGCAGCGGCACGGGATGGCCGTCGCTTTGCACTTTGGTGAGTGTTTCGAAGATGTTGTACAGCGTGATCTCGGCAATCGCCGACGCCGCGCCCGCTGTCGGGTCCAGGCCCGGCGGCTCCAGCGTCATGGCCAGCACGGCGCTGTCTTTCCTGGGCTGGGCCAGCGCCAGTGGCGCGGCGGCCAGCAGGCTTGCGGCCAGGGCCAGCGCGAGCGCGCCGCGCGCGGTCACAGAGAAAGTCTTCATGGGCACCTCCGTCGCCAGGCGCGAATGCTAGCGGGCGGCTATTCCTGGTGCGCGACGGCCGGACTTTGGTGCAGGCGGGCCAGCAGACCGGGCAGGTTCAGCCGTTCAGTCAGCACGGTGGCCAGCTTGGGTGAACACAACTCGGGGATCTGTGAGAACGGGAACCAGCCAAAGCCGTCCATCTCGGGCAAGCGCGCGCCGGTCACGGTGTCGGAGAAACGGCTTTCGCAGCTCAGCAGGCCCGGGTCGATGCGCGGCAGCCGGGTGGCAAACAGGTGCAGGTCCTTGCGTGCCCGGTAGGGCATGCGGCCCAGATCCAGCAGGCCGGCGGCATCCAGCGCCAGTCCGGTTTCTTCGCGGGTTTCGCGCAGCGCGGCTTGCAATGGCGTTTCGCCTTCGTCCAGGCCGCCCTTGGGCAGGTCCCAGTGGTTTTGGCCGGTTACATGGCACAGCAGCAGCTCGGCTTCGTCGTTGACGACGACGACACCGCAGCTGATGCGTTTGCCAAAACCAAAGTCCATTTGCTTTCACCCGCGCCTGCACGCCAGCGTACCTAACGCACAGGGTGCCACCGGCGAATGACCGCGGCACGAAGAAAAGCGCGCCGAATGGCACGCTTGTCGGAACTTCAGGCGGCGTACGCGCCGCCGGACAGGGCAATGTTGATCAGAACGGAATGTCGTCGTCCATGTCGTCGAA
>JANOLY010000535.1:0-2613 GCA_031420055.1 Burkholderiales bacterium
GCTGATCCAGCAGCCCCACGGCATCGTGCTCGTCACCGGGCCCACGGGCTCGGGCAAGACGACCACGCTGTACGCCAGCCTGGGCCGCGTCGATACCGCCACCACCAACGTGCTGACGGTGGAAGACCCGGTGGAGTACGAGCTGGCCGGCATCGGCCAGACGCAGGTCAACCCCAAAATCGACCTGACCTTCGCCAAGGCGCTGCGCGCCATCCTGCGCCAGGACCCGGACGTCATCATGATCGGCGAGATCCGCGACTTCGAGACCGCGCAGATCGCCATCCAGGCCAGCCTGACCGGCCACCTGGTGCTGGCCACGGTGCACACCAACGACGCGCCCAGCAGCGTCACCCGGCTCATCGACATGGGCGTCGAGCCCTTCTTGCTGAGCAGCAGCCTGCTGGGCGTGCTGGCGCAGCGCCTGGTGCGCAAGCTGTGCCCCGTGTGCAAGCGCCAGGGGGATGACGGCGCCTGGCACCCGGTGGGTTGCGAACACTGCGCCCACACCGGCTACAAGGGCCGCACCGGCGTGTACGAGCTGATGGTGGCCGATGCGCCAGTGCAGGCGCTGATCCACAACCGGGCGCCCGAATCGGAACTGGTGGCCGCGGCGCAGGTCGGCGGGCTGCGCTCGATGCGCGAGGACGGCGAAAGACTCGTCAGCCAGGGGCTCACGTCGCGCGAAGAAGTGGTTCGCGTCACCCGGGACTGAGGCCGCTTCCCCATGCCCGCCTACAAGTTCGAAGCGCTCGACGCTGCCGGCAAGTCGCAAAGCGGCCTGCTCGAGGCCGACAACGCCAAGGCCGCGCGCTCACTACTGCGTGCGCGCCAGCTGGTGCCGCTGGCGGTGGCGCCGGTGTCGGTGGCCAACGCCGACGGCAGTGCGCCGCGCTTCACGCGCCGCGTGTTCGGTGCCACGGGGCTCACGGTGTGGACGCGCCAGCTCGCCGGCCTGGTTGGCTCGGGCCTGCCGCTGGAACGCGCGCTGACGGCGCTGGCCGACGAGGCCGAAGACCCACGCCAGCGTGAGCTGGTGTCGCACTTGAAGAGCGAGGTCAACGCCGGCAGCGCCTTCGCCCGCGCCCTGGCCACGGCGCCACGCGAGTTCGACGACATCTACCGCGCCGTGGTGGCCGCCGGCGAGCAAAGCGGCGCGCTGGGTGCCGTGCTGGAGCGCCTGGCCGACGACCTGGAGCAGCGCCAGGCGCTGCGCGCAAAGGTGACTGGCGCCATGCTCTACCCGGCCATCGTGTCGCTGGTGGCGGTGGTGATCGTCATCGTGCTGATGACTTATGTGGTGCCGCAGATTGCCGGTGTCTTCACCAGCTCCAAACGCGCCTTGCCGCCGCTGACCGTGGCCATGCTGGCCATCAGCGCATTCGTGCGCAACTGGGGTTGGGCGGTGGCCGCGGCGCTGGTGGCAGGTGGCGGACTGTTTGTCCTGGCGCGGCGCAACCCGGCCTTTCATGAACGCAGCGACGCCACCTTGCTGCGCCTGCCGCTGGTGGGCCGCCTGGCGCGCGGCTACAACGCAGCGCGCTTTGGCGGCACGCTGGCCATGCTGGCGGGCGCCGGCGTGCCCATCTTGAAGGCACTGCAAGCGGCAGCTGAGACCCTGGGCAACCGCGCCATGCGCGCTGACGCGCTGGATGCGCTGGTGCAGGTGCGCGAGGGCGCGCCGCTGGCATCCGCCCTGGCCGGCAAGAAGCGCTTTCCGGGCCTGCTGGCCATGTTCGCCCGGCTGGGCGAGCAGACCGGCCAGCTACCGGTGATGCTGGGCCGCGCCTCGACACAGCTGTCGGCCGAGGTACAGCGCCGGGCCCTGGCCGCGGCCACCATCCTGGAGCCGCTGCTCATCGTGGTGATGGGCCTGGTGGTGGTGCTGATCATGATGGCGGTATTGCTGCCCATCATGCAACTGAACACCTGGGTACGTTAGGCCCCCCAGCTCGCTCGCGCTCGCTGGCTTGGCGCCTGCATGCGCCAAGCCGCTCGCCAGCCACTCGCGAGCGCGCAGGCGCTCGCTCGGTGCGGGCTTGCCCCGCCCGAGGGGGAGGCCCTGCGCGGCGCCGGCAAAGCCGGACGCCGGCAGGTGGCTTGAAGGGCGAGGCGCGTTTTCTACGGCGTGGCCTTGTCGGCTTCGGCTTGCGTGTCCGGCGCCTTGGTGTTCTTGATCAACAACTGCGCCGCGATGATGCCTATCTCGTAGAGGATGCACATCGGTATGGCCAGCGCGAGCTGCGAGATCACGTCGGGCGGCGTGACCACGGCGGCGACGATGAAGGAGCCGACGATGAAGTAGCCGCGGAACTTGCGTAGCTGCTCTATCGTCACCACGCCGATGCGCGCCAGCACGATGACGGCAATGGGCACTTCAAACGAGATGCCGAAGACCATGAACAAGGTCAGCACAAAGCCGAAATACTGTTCGATGTCAGGCGCAGCCGTGATGCTGGTCGGGGCAAAGGCCTGAATGAACTTGGACATGCCCGGAATCACCAGGAAGTAGCAGAACGCCACCCCGGCAATGAACAGTATGGTGCTGGAGATCACCAGCGGCAACACCATGCGTTTCTCGTGCGAGTACAGGCCGGGCGCCACGAAAGCCCACAC
>JANOLY010000536.1:0-6563 GCA_031420055.1 Burkholderiales bacterium
TTTCCATGTCGATGGTGCCCAGGCGGCGGTCGCCCACCAAGATCGGCACGGCCAGCATCGACAGGCACTGGTCGGTGCCGGGAATGGCTTGCTTGCCGCTGGCCAGAATCTCGGCCAGCGTGTTCAGCACGGTGGGCTCGCGTTGCGCCTGCACGCGCTGCCAAGCCTGGTCAGACGTGATCACGAAATCAGGCAGCTGCAAGCGCAAACCGTGCTCGATGACGTAGACCTGCCGCACCCGGCGCGTCGCCGGGTCGGCCCACTGGATGCCGATGTCGTCGCTCTTGAGCACCCGGCGCAACGTGTCGCCCACCAGCTCGACAATGGCCTGGAAGTTCAGTTCGCCCGCCATGCCCTGCTGGATGCTGTTGATGACGGCCAGCTCGGCCACGCGCTGTTCCAGCTGCGCCGTGCGTTCGGCCACCTTGGCATCCAGCCCCTCGGCCCAGCGTACGTTGGACAGCGCCACCGCGGCCTGTGCGGCCAGCAGGCCCAGCAGATTGCGGTCGGCCTCATGGAAGCGGCCAAAGGTGCCGTCCAGGTCGGCGTACAGGTAGCCCAGCACTTCGCGCTGCGCCACCAGCGGCGCCAGCAGGCAGCTGCGCTGGTGTTCGGGCTGCGCGCCTGGCGGGCCGTGGCGCAGCGTCACCGCGCGGCTGCGGCGGGCCTGTGTCAACCACGGGGTGATAGCCTGCAGCAGCGCGTCCTGGCCTGCGGGCGTGTTCTCGCCCAGCGGCAACAGTGCGCCGGCCACTTCCAGGCCAGTGCTGCGTTGGAACACCAGCAACACCCGTTCTGCACCGCTGAGTTCGGTGATCTCGTCGATGAGGAAATGTTGCAGCTCGGCCGCGTCGCGGATTTCGTTCATGCGCAGTCCGGTGCCGAGCAGGCGCTGGAACGGCTCGCCCACCTCGCTGGGCAGTTGCAGGTGCGCCAGGCGTTCGACTTCGGGCAGGCCACGCTCGGCGGCTTGCTGCAACCAGGCCAGCACGATGCTGCGGTGCTCGGGGATCTTGTTCAGCACGCTGCGGCGCAGCCCTTCGTCGCGCAGCTCGCGCATGCGCTGCATCACGAACGCATGGGCCTGCTGCAGTGCCGCCCAGGCTTGGTCGGCGTGGCCGCAGGCGGCCAGCGCGCGGTGGTGTTGCCACCACAGGCTGGGTGGCTCCATGCCGTTGTGCCAGGCCAGGCTGCTGCCGCGGTGCAGTGCCGTGGCCGCGGTGGTGTGGCGCAGCGCAGCGCGAGGCTGACCCTGCGCCAGCAGGGCCCGTGCCAGCATGGCCGGGACGTCGATGCGCGTGCCGATGGTGCTGTGCTCGTCCAGCGCGCCGAGCAGCGGCCGCAGCAGGCGAGCGGCCAACGCGGCGTGGCCGTCGTCCAGGGCGATGTCGGCACGCACGCGGCCGAGGTACAGGTCGTCACTGGGCAGGCCAAGTTGCGTTTGCAGCGCCTGGCATTCGTCGGCACTGCGCCGGGCCAGGTCGAAGCGACCCAGTCGTGAAGCCACCACCGCCATGTTGGCCAAGCTGTTCAGCAACAGTGAGTTGGCCCGCATGGCCCGCGCTGCATCGACCGCCTGCGCAAACAGCCGCAGCGCGTGCTCGCGAAGGCCCAGGCCATTGAAAGTACCGGCCAGATTGCCCTGCACCATGAGCACGCGCTCGCGATACCCGGCACGCGCAAACGCCGCCTCGGCTTCGCGGTTAATGCGCAGCCGGGCTGCCAGGTCGCCCTCCCAGAAGTTGTGCAGGTTCAGCAGACTGCCCTGCGCAAAATCGTCACCGCAGGTGCGCGCGCAGGCCAGGCCATGGGCTACGGCGTCATGGGCTTGGGCCACCTGGCCCTGGTTGACCAGGGTCGAGCCCACCAGCCATAAGGCGCGGGCCTGGCCCGAAGCGCTGCCCAGCCGCTGATGCAGCGCCAGGCTGCGGCGGCCGTCTTCTAGCGCGCCCGCCAGTTGCCGGGCGCGGAAGCGGGTTTCGCCGCGCCGAAGCAGCGCTAGCGCCAGCGCAGCTTCAGCCGTGCCGGCGGCGGCCACCGCCGCATCACCGGCCGCCAGCGCATCAGCCAGCCGGCCCATGCGCATCAACGCCAGCGCCCGCAAGCCGTGCGCCGCAGCCACGCCAGCGCCGCGCTTGCGTGCACCGGCACGTTCGAGCATGGCGTCGGCGTCACTCAGCGCTTCGGCGAATCCGCCCAGCGCGCCAAACGACTCACTGCGCAGCGCCAGCAGCGGCAGGGCCTCGTCGGGCTTGAGTCGGGGTTGCGCCAACGCCTGCGTGAACATGGCCAGGGCTTGCCCGTGCTGGCCGGCCCAGGCGAGGTCGGCAGCGTGTTGGGTGGCGGTGACGGTCGTGCTGGGCATGCTGTATGGCAATCTAGGGCTGGGGGCATGGGCAAGCGGGTCAGCGGTTTTGCTTGCGCGGCGGGTCATGCCGGGGGCGGGCATGGGTGCGGTAGCTTAGCGGCGCACGCAGGCGTGCGGGCCTGGGGTTGTTCACCCATCGTGTGGCCCGGCTTGCAAAAGGTGGATCTGCCACAGCGCCTTGCGCGGCATGTGCAGCATGGGCTGCAGGGCACGCACGCCGCTGGCGCCGAGGCTGGCTTCGAGGTACTTCAGCTCGTCGAGCTGGGCGCGCACGCCGGCGTCCAGCGGCGGCTCGCTCAGGCCGTGCTCGCGCATCATCAGCAGGCCCTTGGCACGCATGGCCAGCTCGGTGTACAGGCGCAAAAAACACAGCGCGTCGACCATCATGGCGCCGCTGAAGCGGTGCTGCAGCGAGCGCAGGTACTGCCCGGCGTGCGAGCCGGCGAAGTCGCCCGAGTGGATGAGCTCGAGCATGCGCGCGTCGGCATCAAAGCCGCTGCCCAGCCAGTCGGCCAAGGCCCGTTCGCTGCGGTGGAACACCGCCAGCAGCAGCGCCGGCACCAGCACCAGCGTGGCCAGTGCGGCCCATGCCGGCCAGGCGATGAGTTGGTTGAAGCCCCAGTGCAGCGCCGCCGCCAGGGCCAGGCCCGGCGCGAAGGCCAGCAGCCCCGCGCTGGGCGAGCGTTCCAGCACCGACAGCGCCAGCACCGCGAGCATGGCGGTGGCGCCGCCGTGCATCACGGCCGTGCCAAAGCCGCGCACGACCCAGGTCGACAGCTCGGCCTGCGGCGCCCAGTGCAGGTAGGCCAGGTTTTCCACCAGCGCAAAACCACTGCCCACGGCAAAGCCCAGGATCGCCGCGTCAACGAGAAAACCGATGCGCTGCGCGCGCGCCAGCCAGACGATGACCAGGCTTTTGATGAGTTCCTCAACCACCGGCGCGGCATGCTGCGAGTAGCTGGCCAGGCTCAAGCCCAGCGGACCCAGCGCGGCCAGGCTGACGAGGTAGCTCGCCGCCGCGGCCAGCACACCGGCAGCGAGCACGGCCAGCATGGCGGCCGGGCGGATGAGCTTGTAGCTGTCCAGCAGCACCAGCCCGGCCAAGAAGCACAGCACCGGCAGCAGCGCCACCAGGGTGTGGGTGAGTGCGGGCAGGGCCAGGTTCATGCCGGGTCAGAACAGCTTCAGCGACACCATCCACTCCTTGCCGTCGCGCGCTGCCGCGCCCTGGCCGCTGCGCCTGCCCTGCGCATAGCCCAGCGACAAGGTGGCCTCGTACCAGTGCATGACCGAAAAGCGCAAGTCCACTTGCCCGCCCAGGTTGCTGATGGTCTGGTGCGGTGCGCCGGCCTGCCCATGCGCCCACAGCCGCGTGGCAAACAGCGCCGGGCGCAGCGACTGCAGGTGCAGGCCCGGCTGGCCCAGTTCTTCAAAGATCAGCGGCGGCAGGTTCCACTCGACCATCTGCTTGGCAAAGCGCCGTGCGGCGATGGCGTTGAGCTCGAAGGCGGGCATGGCGTAGTGCTCGCGGTAGCGCTTGACGTTGCCCTCATCGACGACGTTATTGCCAAAGCCGCCGAAGTAAAAGCTCGCCAGTGGGTTGCTCGCCGCGCCGTTGGAAACACCCGCCGCGCTGCGCGACCACAGCGACGAATGCAAGAGCGGCAAGGCCAGCCCCATGTCCAGGCTGGCCCGCAGCTGCGAGACGATGGCGCCGCCCACGCGGTGCGCGCTGAGCACGCTGGCCGCGGCCAAGCCTTTTTCGTCGTCCACCGCGCCCAGCGAGCGGCGCACGTTGCTGTAGCGCAGCGCGGCTTCGCCGCTGAGCTGGCGCGTGTAGCCGCTGCCCACGTTTTGCGCGTTGGGCAAGGTGGCGATCTTGTCGTAGTAGGCCAGGTCCAGCAGCAGCTCCAGCGTGCGCGGCGTGTCGTAGATCAGCGAGCGTGTGGTGCCGAGCTTGGCCGCCAGGCCCTTGCGGCTGCGCTTGGTGGGGCCAAAGAGGTCGTAGAAGTCCGACGGGTTCCAGGCCAGCGAGGCACGCCAGTTGAGGTAGTGGCCACGCAGCACGACATGCGTACGCTCGGTGTTAGCGATGCTGTCGCCCGGGGTGTACGCGGCCATCAGGCTGGCGCTGGCGTAGCCCAGCGGGTCGCCCCAGTTGAGGCGGTAGCCCAGGCCGGCGCTGTCTTTGTAGCCTTGCAGCACGGGGTAGGCGTTGTGCAGCGCCAGGCTCTTGAGCGGGTGGAATTCGCCGCGCGCGGTGATGCCCTGGTCGGCCTCGCCGGCTTGCGCGCGCGGCACTTGCCAGGTCGTCACCAGCGGGTGTTTGGCGGCGAGTTCAGCGCCCAGGAAGCGGATGGCACTGAGGTCTTTCAGCGGCTTGGGCTCGATGATGGCGGGCAGGAAACCCTGGCCCGTGTAGCTGAAAACGACCAGCCGCCCATCGGCCAAAGGCACGGGGCGAAAGAAGCCTGTTTCGGCGTTGGACACCGCCTGCACGTCGCCATTGGCAACTTCATAGCGGTAGATGTTGGACACGCCCGTGTAGTAGGCGCTGCCATAGAGGTAGCGGCCGTCGCGCGAGAAGACAAAGCCTTCGGGCGCGGACTGGCCGAAGCGGAACTCGCTCAGCGGTTTGACTTCACCGGCCATGAGCCGCGCCAGGGGCCACACGCGCAAGGCCTGCTCCCCGCTGGCGTCAACCACCGAGGCCGAGAGCAGCTGGCCGTCGGCCGAGATGTCCAGGTCGCTGGGTACCGTGCCGTAGGCAAAGGTGTGCACCTGCGTCCATTCGGTGTAGGGCGGCACGATGCGCACCAGCGTGGCCAGGCCCGCTTGGTGGCGCACGCCCATCAAGGAGCGGTCGGCTCGGTTGAAGACGAGCTCGCCGATGCGCTCGTCTTTCATCAGCAGTCGCTGCTCGCCCGTGGCCAGGTCCAGCGCCATGAGGTCGCGCCAGGACAGGTTGTCGGCGGTGTAGAAGGCCGTGCGGCTGGCGGCGTCGTAGGCAAAGGAGGTCACCGAATACAGCGCTGCGCCTTTGATGTCGGCCAGGCGTTTGATCTCGCCCGTGCGCGTGTCCAGCGCGCCGATGTGCTCCACCACGCCGGGGTAGCGCATCGCCGCCAAGAGCGTGCCGCCGGCTTCGTCGAAGTGCGCGCGCGAGACGCTGCCCAGCGGCTTGGCCACCAGGGGTTGCTGGGGCGTGAGCGGGTGCTGGCGCACCTGCGCCAGGTTGCGCTGCTGGAATTCGCGCTCGAAGGCGACCCAGCGGCGCCAGCCTTCGTCGAGCGTGAAGCCAAAGACATGCTCGAACTGGCTGGCGTAGTGGCGCTGGCTGTCTTCGTCGCGGCGCAAGAGCTGCACCACCTTGTCGGGCGAGTGCGCGTGCGCCAGCCAGGTGAAAAATCGTGTGCCGTAAAGATAGGCGTTAGCACCGACCTGAAAGTCCACCCGCGTGCCGCGTGAGGCCAGCCCCAGCGGGCTGTAGAAGTGGGCCTGGTCGCGCACCATGGCGCGGAACACCATCTCGTCGTAGCCGCCCTGGGCGCGGCCCAGGCCGCCGTCCATCCAGGTTTCCATGAACACGGCCGCGCCTTCAAGGTACCAGCGCGGGACCGTAAAGCGCGGCACCGTCAGCCAGCTATAGAGCAGTGATTCGGGGTGCTGCGGGGTAATGGGCACCTTGCCGAAGAAGACGCCGCGCCAGAAGCGGTCTTGGCGGTTGGCGATGTCGGTGTTGGCGATGTGCACCAGCTCATGGTTCATGGCCGACACCATGCGCTCGCTGCCGGGGTTGGTCTCGAAGGCGTTGGAGGTGGGCTCGATATCCAGCCGCAGCGTGTTGCGCGGCAGCGGTGTGGCGCTGGCGTTGCCGTAGTCCGAAAAGTCGTTGAGCACTACACCGATGCGCTCGGACGGCTGCCAGCCAAAGATGCGCTGCTGCGCTTGCAGCGACTTCTGGAAGCTGCCCAGCGCGTGCGGCACCAAGTAGCCCAGCGTGAGCTTGGGGTAGATCAGCCGCAGCTCGGCGGTGTCCACGTAGTCCATGCCCAGCGGGCTTTGCGCATGCACGGCCGCGGCGCAGGCAATCAAGGCAGCCGCGCTGACTTTGGCAAACATGGTCCGTGTCCCCTCCTGCGGGCAAGCATATAGGCCGGCCGCGGCCTCGAGCCGCGCCCAAAAGAAGCCGCCG
>JANOLY010000537.1:0-4412 GCA_031420055.1 Burkholderiales bacterium
ACCAACGTCAAGCTGTTGGGCTTTGGCCACCGCTTATACAATAATTACGCCCCGCGCGCAAAGCACTTGCGCTAGACCTGCCACGCGGTGCTGCTGGCCCCCGGCCTGCACGACGACCCGCTGTTCAAGCTGGCCATGGCACTCGAGAAGATCGCGCTGGAAGACGACTACTTCGTCAGCCGCAAGCTGTACCCCAACGTCGACTTCTATTCCGGCATCGTGCAGCGCGCGCTGGGCATCCCGGTAACCCTGTTCACCGCCATCTTCGCGCTGGCGCGTACGGTGGGGTGGATCGCGCAGCTCAACGAGATGATCGGCGACCCCGAGTACAAGATCGGCCGGCCGCGCCAGTTGTTCGTGGGTTCACCGCACCGCGACGTGCTGCCTATTGCGCAGCGATAGGCGCAGCGATAGGCGCATCGACGGTCACAACGACGGCTGCCGCGCCGATTCAGTAGCAGGCGTTCGGTGCCGGGCAGTTCTGCACAAAACGCCAGCGGCCGTTGGGCTGGCGGTCGTAGATCAGGTTCATGTCGTGGCTGTGCCGGCCGGGCGTGTGCGAGTCGCCAGCCAGGTCCAGCCGTAGATTGACGCGGATGCGCTGCGGGTTCACCTGCAGCAGCAGCACCTGGTAGTCGCCTTGGGCCACCTGCCGCCCGTTGCCTTGGTCGATCGCAATGAGGCTCAGTGTGCCCAGCGTGGTGCGGCCGTCCCAGAACAGCTTGCCGCTGTAGTTCAGGATGTGGTCGCGCCACTGCACGGGTGAATCGATGCCGCCGTCGAACAGCTCGGTCGGCGGCGTCAGGGTCACCAGGCCTGTGTTGGGCGATGGGCCAGGCGAGGGTGACGGTGCGGGCGCCACAGGCTGGGGACCAGGTGAGGACGGTGTGATCTGCGACAGCCCCCCAGCCACCAGCACCGCCACGCCGACCCAGGTCCATTGCTTGCGTCCCCAGCCCTGCGGGCCGGGCGCGGGCGGTGCCGGGGGCTTCGGTCTCGGCTTGGGGGCGGGCCCGGGCGTTGGACTCCTCGACACGGCAGCATGAAACTGCTCGAACGCCTCTGAATGTTTGCCGGCCTGCCATGCGCTGAGGTCGGCTGCCTGCACGCGGCTGAATTCCAGCGGTATGCGCACGTCGGCCTCGATCAGCGCCGGCACCAGCCGGTCCTGTCGCAGGGCTTCGCCAGCTTCGATCTTCACCCACTTCGACGCCGCAGAACTCGCCGACCACAGCACCACCACGCAGCGGGCGGCGGCCAGGTTTTCCTCGATGACCTCGTCGTACTGGCGGCCGGGCGGTATCACGCGGTCCCACCACACGCTCAGGCCTCGCTGCGCCAGTTCGGCAGCGATCGCACGCGCCACGTCGCGGTCGTCGCTGGAATAGCTGATGAAGACGTCGTTCATGGTTTGCCCTCCTCCACGGGGTTGTAACCCATGCACGGGGCGCGGGCGCCTGGTCTGCGCGACGCAGCCGCCGTGGCGCGGTGATCAGGCAGCCGCGGCCAGGCCGCTGCTGAAGTGGTCCTGCATCAACGAGCGCGCGCGCATGGCGTCGCGGCTCTCGATGGCCTGCATCAACGCGCGGTGCTCGGCCAGCGACTCGGCCAGGCGGCCGCGCTTGAACAGCGAGTGGTGGCGGTTGAGCTTCATCACCTTGCGCAGGTCCGTCACCACCTGCACCGCCCAGCGGTTGCCGGCCATGTGCAGCAGGGCCATGTGGAACTGCTCGTTGGTGGCGAAGTAGGCGTCGCGCTGGCGCGCCTGGCGTTCCAGCTGCGTGTGCAGGTGGGTCAGTTGCGTGCGCTCCTCGGCCGTGGCGTGGGCTGCCACGGTGGCGGCAGCGTCGCTTTCGAGCAGCCCCAGCAGGTGGTAGACCTGGGCCACGTCGTTGGCCGACATCTCGGTGACGTAGGCGCCGCGGCGCACCTTCATCGTCACCAGGCCCTCGGCGGCCAGTACCTTGAGCGCCTCACGCAGCGGCGTGCGGCTGATGCCGAATTCCGCTGCGAGCTTGAGCTCGTCGATCCAGCTCCCCGGCTCCAGCTGGCGCGCGAAAATCTGCTGACGCAAGCGCTCGGCCACGTCTTGGTACAGGGCGCGCGGCGACAGCAGGGGCGGTACGGGCAGGGCAGGCAAGGCGGCCAATGGGCGTTCGGGTGTCAGGCCCGCGTTGGTTTTGAATTTATAATTATGCATAATCGACCGCCGTCGGCAAGCGCCCGGCGCAGCCAGTTCAAGGGGCATGACGAATGAGCATCGACAGCGACCGACCGGCAGCGGAGTTCACCCCCGCCACCCTGGCGCAGTGGACGCAGGCCGCGGCCAAGTCCGCGCCCGGCGGTGACTTGGCGGCGTTGAATTGGGTGACGCCCGAGGGCATCACCGTCAAGCCGCTTTACACCGCGGCCGACACCGCCAGCCTGCAGCACGCCGACACGCTGCCCGGCTTCGAGCCCTTTGTGCGCGGCCCGCAGGCCACCATGTACGCGGTGCGGCCGTGGACCATCCGCCAATACGCGGGCTTCTCCACCGCCGAAGACAGCAACGCCTTCTACCGCAAGGCCCTGGCCGCGGGCGGGCAGGGCGTGAGCGTGGCCTTCGACCTGGCCACCCACCGCGGCTACGACAGCGACCACCCGCGCGTCACGGGCGACGTGGGCAAGGCCGGTGTGGCCATCGACTCGGTCGAGGACATGAAGATCCTCTTCGACGGCATCCCGCTCGACAAGGTGAGCGTGAGCATGACCATGAACGGCGCCGTGCTGCCGGTGCTGGCCGGCTATGTGGTGGCCGCTGAAGAGCAGGGCGTGGCGCAGAACCAGCTGTCGGGGACCATACAGAACGACATCCTCAAGGAGTTCATGGTTCGCAACACGTACATCTACCCGCCTGAGCCGTCGATGCGCATCGTGGCCGACATCATCGAGTACACGTCGAGCCACATGCCGAAGTTCAATTCGATCAGCATCTCGGGCTACCACATGCAAGAAGCCGGCGCCAACCAAGCGCTGGAGCTGGCGCTGACCCTGGCTGACGGCATGGAGTACGTGAAGACCGCTCAGGCGCGTGGGCTGGATGTGGACGAGTTCGCCGGGCGCCTGAGCTTCTTCTGGGCCATCGGCATGAACTTCTATCTCGAAGTGGCCAAGATGCGCGCCGCCCGGCTGCTGTGGGCACGCTTGATGAAGGGCGTGGGCGCGAAGAAGCCCAAGAGCCTGATGCTGCGCACGCACTGCCAGACCTCGGGCTGGAGCCTGACTGAGCAAGACCCCTACAACAACATCGTCCGCACCACCATCGAGGCCATGGCCGCGGTGTTCGGTGGCACGCAAAGCCTGCACACCAACAGCTTCGACGAAGCCATCGCGCTGCCCACCGAGTTCAGTGCCCGCATTGCGCGCAACACCCAGCTCATCATCCAGGAAGAGACGCACATCACCAGCGTGGTCGACCCCTGGGCCGGCAGCTACATGATGGAGCGTCTGACGCAGGACATGGCCGACCAGGCCTGGACCATCATCGAAGAAGTCGAGGCCCTGGGCGGCATGACGCGTGCCGTGGACTCGGGCTGGGCCAAGCTGAAGATCGAGGCCAGTGCGGCGCAGAAGCAAGCGCGCATCGACTCCGGCCGCGACGTGATCGTGGGTGTGAACAAGTACAAGCTGGCGGTTGAGGGCGCGATCGAAGCGCGTGAGGTCGACAACGTGATGGTGCGCGACGGGCAGATCG
This sequence comes from Burkholderiales bacterium, assembly GCA_031420055.1. Lineage (GTDB taxonomy): Bacteria > Pseudomonadota > Gammaproteobacteria > Burkholderiales > Burkholderiaceae_C > Rubrivivax. Next base: position 3,734 of record JANOLY010000537.1, read on the forward strand.
CGCGGCTGGCGCAGGTGCGTGCGGCCCGCGACGGTGCCAAGGTGCAGGCCGCGCTGGCGGCGCTGACCGAAGCCGCCAGCAGCGGCCAAGGAAATCTGCTGGCACTAAGCATCACCGCCATGCGCCTGCGTGCCACGGTGGGCGAGGTGAGCGACGCGTTGGAGCAAGTCTTCGGGCGCCACCGCGCCGACATCATGAAGGTGAGCGGTGTCTACGCTGCCGCTTACGACTCGGCCGCGGGCTGGGACAAGCTGAAGTCTGAGATCGCTGACTTCGGCGTGCAGCAAGGCCGCCGCCCGCGCGTGATGATTGCCAAGCTCGGCCAGGACGGCCATGACCGCGGCGCCAAGGTGGTGGCCACGGCATTCGCCGACCTGGGCTTCGACGTCGACATCGGCCCGCTCTTCCAGACCCCCGAAGAGTGCGCGCGCCAGGCGATCGAAAACGACGTGCACGCGGTGGGCGTCAGCACGCTCGCCGCCGGGCACAAGACGCTGGTGCCGGCGATCATCGCGTCGCTGAAGGCGCAGGGCGCCAACGACATCATCGTCTTCGTCGGCGGCGTGATCCCGCAGCAGGACTACGACTTTCTCTACGCCGCCGGCGTGAAGGGCATCTACGGCCCGGGCACGCCGATTCCGGTGAGTGCCAAGGACGTGCTGGAGCAGATCAAGTTGGC
>JANOLY010000538.1:0-2024 GCA_031420055.1 Burkholderiales bacterium
TGTGCGGCGCGGCGGCGAGGTCTTGCAGGTGGGTGCGGAGGCGCTGGTGCCGGGCGACATCGTGCTGCTCGAAGCGGGCGACCGCGTGCCTGCCGACGCCCGCGTGCTGGCCGCCCACAACGCCGAGGTGGCCGAGGCGGCTCTGACCGGCGAATCACATGCGGTAGGCAAGCACGCATTGCCCCTTGCGCCCGGGGCGCATGCGCTGGCCGAGCGCCTGAACATGGTTTTCATGAACACGGTGGTCACGCGCGGCCGCATCGAGGCGGTGGTGTCAACCACCGGCATGCAAACCGAGATGGGCCTCATCAGCGGCCTGTTGGAAGCGGCCCCTGAGCAACCCACGCCACTGCAGATTCAGATTGACGCCTTGGGCAAGAGCCTGGCCGGGATCGCTGGCGTTGTGGTTGCGCTGATCTTCGGCGTGGGCCTTTGGCGTGGGGAACCGCTGACGCAAACCATCATGACGTCGATCGCCCTGGCCGTGGCCGCCATCCCTGAAGGACTGCCGGCGGTCGTGACGGTGACCCTGGCCATCGGCATGCACCGCATGGCGAAGAACCGCGCGATCGTGAAGAAACTGTCGGCAGTGGAAACGCTGGGTTCGACCACGGTGATCTGCTCTGACAAAACCGGCACCCTGACGTTGAACCAGATGACCGCCCGCGAAGTGTTCTACCAGGGCCGGCACTTCGTCGTCTCCGGGGAAGGCTATGCGGGTGAGGGTGCAATCAGCACGCAAGACGGTTTGCCGTTGCCGGACTTCGAGCGCCTGCTGGTCACTGCCGCGCTGTGCAATGAAAGCAGCATCGTGGGCGGCAAGCTCATCGGCGACCCGACCGAGGGCGCCCTGCTGGCGCTGGCCGGCAAGGGCGGTGGACCTCGCGAGATCAGCGCCGCCAGCCTGGCAGCGAGCAGCCCGCGAATCGCTGAAATTCCGTTCGACTCGGCGCACAAATTCATGGCCACCTTCCACCGCAATGGCGAGCAGGTGCGCATGCATGTCAAGGGCGCGCCCGACGTGCTGCTGGCGCGTGCCAACAGCTTCCTGGGCGCCGCTGGCGACGCGACGCTGGACGGGCCGGCCCGCACTGGATTCGAGACCGAAAACGCCCGCCTCGCCGGCCAAGCCATGCGCGTGCTGGCAGTCGCACACCGAGACATTGCACTGCGCGATTTCAATGCCACTGCCGACCTGATGCCGTGGGCGCAGCAACTCAGCCTGGTGGGCCTGGTCGGCATCATCGACCCGCCGCGTCCCGAAGCGCGTGAAGCCATTCAGCTGTGCCAGCAAGCCGGCATCCAGGTCAAGATGATCACCGGCGACCACGCCCTCACGGCAGCGGCCATCGCCCGCGAGCTGGGCCTGCACGGCGCGGTGCTGACCGGCGCCGAACTGGAGCGCATCGACGTGGCCGAGTTGTCGCGCCACATTGAAGACACCGCCGTGTTCGCGCGCGTGGCGCCGGAGCACAAGGTCAAGATCGTGCAGGCGCTGAAGGCGCGTGGTCATGTGGTGGCGATGACGGGCGACGGCGTCAATGACGCCCCGGCGCTGAAGCACGCCGACATCGGCATTGCCATGGGCATCACCGGCACCGAGGTCACCAAAGAGGCGGCTGCGATGGTGCTTGCTGACGACAACTTCGCGTCGATCGTCGGCGCCGTCAAGGAAGGCCGCACCATCTACGACAACATCATCAAGTTCGTGCGCTTCCAGTTGTCCACCAGTGTCGGCGCCATCCTCACAGTCTTCGGGGCCCAGATGCTGGGGCTGCCGATGCCGTTCACGGCCATCCACATCCTTTGGATCGCCCTCATCATGGACGGCCCGCCCGCGGTGATGCTGGGCCTGGAGCCTTCGCGGCCCGGTATCATGAACGAGCCGCCGCGAAGCAGCGACGCACACATCCTGACCCTGCGGCGTTTCGGCCGCCTGATGGCGTACGGCAGCACGATGGCGGTGGGCACGCTGGGGGTCTACTTCCACGGCATGCAAACCGGCACCCAGGCCTATGCCTCGA
>JANOLY010000539.1:0-10993 GCA_031420055.1 Burkholderiales bacterium
ACGCCCAAGAGCGTGCGCGTGCGCAAGCGGTGGTTGAAGGAAAGCGACCGCAAGCGGGCCGGCCGCTAGTCGGCCCGAACGCCGGGCCACCGCACGGGCGGCTCAAGACAGACGCAAGAGCTCAGCCCGCAGCAAGGCGCGGGCTGCCTCGTCGGGCACGCTTTGCAGCAGGGCGTCGAAGAAGGCTTCACGGCCGACGGCCCGGGCTGCGGCGCGCTTGACGACGACGCTGGCGATGGGCCCCACATGCACGGCCAGCGAACGCGTGCACTGGGCCAGCAAGCTGTCGGACAAGGCCTGCCTGCCAGACGTGGGGTTGCCACTGGTCACCAAGGTGCGCTGTGAGGCATCGGCCCCGCCTGTTGCGCCAATTGCGCCAATTGCGCCCGTGGCGTGGCTGCCACCGCCGGCCTGCGTACGCTGCTGGACGGTGGATTGCAAGAACTCGGCGCGCGCGGCGGGGTCGGCCACGTGCTGGGCCAGCCGCTCGATGAGTTGCGCCAGATCATGGCAGTCGCGCGCCGTGCGCCGCACCAGCACTGCCGCCAGCGGCCCCACCTGGCGTGCCAACGTCGATTCCACCTTGGCCAGCAAGCTGGCGTCCCAGCCGGTGGGCGTGCCGGCGGTGCCCAGTGTGCGGCGCGCGTGCGAGCCCGTGCCGGCAGCCAGGCCCGCGTCAACGCGCGACGCCAACTGCACGATGGTGGTCTCTGACACCTTGGCCCGTGCCGGCCGCCCCACCGCATCCAGCAAGGCTTGTTTGAAAGCGGCGGCGTTGTCGTAGCGCGCTTGCGGGTCCTTGGCCAGCGCCATTGCCAGCACCTCGTCGAATGCGGCCGATCGTTCGCAGCCCGGCACCACAGAGGGCAGCACGGGGTCTTCGTGCACCACGCGGTAGACCAGCGATTCGGTGCTGCCCACAAAGGGCGGGTGCCCCACCAGCAGCAGGTACAGCACCACGCCGGCGCTGTAGATGTCGGCGCGCTTGTCCACCTCCAGGCCACGAATTTGCTCGGGCGCCATGTAGCTGGGCGTGCCAATGACGGTGCGCACCTGGGTCAGCCTGGCCGTCTCGATGCGGGCGATGCCGAAGTCGGCCACCTTCAAATGGCCATCGGGTGTCATCAACAAGTTGGCCGGCTTGATGTCGCGGTGCCATACGCCGTGGGCATGGGCGTGGCCCAGTGCATCGAGCAACTGCACCACCACGCTGACCACATCGTCTTCAGCAAAGTGCACCTTGTTGGCGACGAAGCGCTGCAGCGTGTTGCCCTGCACGTACTCCATGGCGATGTAGGCTACGTCGCCTTCATCGCCGTAGTCGTACACGGCCACGATGCCGGGGTGCGACAAGCGCCCGGCGGCCTGCGCTTCATTGCGAAAGCGCTGGGCCATGGAGCCGCCGAAGTCGGCGTCGTCCAGCACCTGGCGGCGCACGGTCTTGATCGCCACGGCGCGTTCGATGCCGGGGTCGAAACCCTTGTACACCACGCCCATGGCGCCTTCGCCCAGCACGCCGGTGATGAGGTACTTGCCCAGTTTTTGCGGGTGGCTCATGGCGCGAAACGATGCGTCAGGCGACGATCAGGTGTCGAGCATGCGCATGGCCTGGACCACACTGGTGCGCATGCGGTTGAACGACGCGGCCAAGGTGCCGATCTCGTCCTTGCTGGTGTTGGCGAATGCCGGCGCGTCCAGTTCACCCTGGCTGACGCGGTCGGCCAGCGACGACAGCCGTGTCACCGGGCGCACGATGAGCAGCCAGATCATGAGGTTCAGCGCCAGGCCCACAGCGGCGAAGATGGCCAGCTGTGCGCCCATGAACACATTGAACGAGCGCTCGGCGCGCTGCTGCGGCAGCGACATCGGCACCGAGATGATCTGCGCACCGATCACCTCGTTCAGGTTCCAGCCGAAGCCATTGGCCGGGCCGTAGCGGTCGACCATGGTCTTGGGGGCGGCATCGACGCTGCTGTGGCACTGCAGGCAGGCCGGGTTGGTGATGCGCAGCGGGCGGGCCACGAACAGCTCGGTGCCCGAGGGCGTTTCGCGCTGGCCCACGGTTTCCTTCAAGGCGTCGTCACCACGAAATCGGTTGACGATGTCTACCTCCCAGCCGGTGGCGCGGTCGCGCGGGTTGGTCGGGTTCAGCGTGGCTTCCTTGTACGAAAACTGCGGGTACTTGGCATGCAGTGTGTTCAGCACTTCCACCGCCGAGTAGCTGGGAATGGACTGCGGCAAAAACTCGTACTTCATCTGTGTGGCCAGCAAGCCGGTGATCTGCGTCGAGGTGTAGGCACGCACGGCCATGGCCTTTTCCATCAGCAGCCGGGCGTTGTTGAGCACCTCGTCCTTGGCGTTGGCTTGCAGCAGGTTGCGGCTGATGAAGGCGCTGACGCCCAGGCCCAGCAGCAGGATCAGCAGGAACATCAGGTTGAATTTGACGAGCAGTTTCATGGTCACCTCGGTGTCATCGGACAGGGTTCAGGACCGGCGCCCATTCGGGGTGCGCAGGCAATCGCGCCAGCAGCGCCTTGCGGAATGCGGGGTCCTGGGCCAGGCTGGAAAAGCGCCGCGGGAAGTCACGGCGCAATTCGGTCTCTGCCGTCAGCCAGGCGCTGAGTTCGTCATATGTGGGCGGCGAAAGAACAGGCGCATCGGCGACGCGGCCTTGGGCCAGTGCCGCCCGCGACGGAATCGCGTCACGAAAGGCCCGCGGCACGCGTTTGAGCCAGTCGGCCGGCGGGCGCGCAGCCACTCCGCTGTCAGCCGCATACAGCGCGCCTTGCACCAGGCCGTGGGGCACGCCGCCCGGGCGCTCCAGCAGGCGCAACGCACCGGTCTCGGCAAACACCTGGGCGGCCGGCGGACCCACCCACACCACGGCACTGCCCAGAAGGGGCTGCACGTCCAGGCGCGGCGCCACCAGGCCGCCACTGGCTGCGGCGCCGCGGCCAGACAACTTGGCCCAGCCCTGCAGCAGGTACAACGCCGGCATCGGGCCGCTGCGCGCGCGAAAGCTGGTGGGTGACACCATCGCCCGCGTGGCCGGGCCCAGATCGGCCAGCGTGCCGTCGGCCCACTCGATGCGCACCAGGGTGGCGTTGGCGGCGGCATCGACCAACGCGCCGGGTGGCAGGGGCAGGCCAGGCACCGCTTGCCGCCGTCGGGCGCCGTCGACGACGATGGCCTGACCTTCCACAATGGTCAACAGCACGGCCTGCGCGGCCCGGCTGTCCGACCAGGCCCACAGCGGGGGCAGCGCACAGCCCAGCACCAGGGCCCGGCGGCCGATTGCAATCTCCCGGTCTGACCTGGGCGCCATGCTCACCCCTTTGCTACTGGTGCCGCGATGGTAGCCCTCACCCAGCCACTAGAGTAGGGGGCTGCAATGCGCTTGAGCGCCCCGGGATTTCATGAAACATCGCAACGCGGTCCTGGTCATGGTGGCCGTGACACTCATGTGGAGCATTGCCGGCGTGGTGTCGCGCCAACTTGAATCGGCGGGCGGCTTCGAGCTCACCTTCTGGCGCAGTGCGTTCAATGCACTGGCGCTGGTCGTGTTTCTGTTTTTCCTGCGCACCCCTGCCGGGCTGTGGCGAAGCTTGTGCTCGGGCGGGCGCGCCTTGTGGTTGTCGGGCGCTTGCTGGTGCGTGATGTTCACCGCCTTCATGCTGGCGCTCAGCCTGACCACCGTGGCCAATGTGCTGGTGACCATGGCTGTCGCGCCGTTGTTCACGGCCCTGGCCTCACGTTTCGTGTTGGGCCAGCGCCTGGCCGGGCGCACCTGGGCGGCCATCGTGGTGGCCGGCGTGGGCATCGGTTGGATGTATGGCGAGCAAGCCGTGGTGGGCGACGCACGCCAGCTGCTGGGAACGCTGGTGGCGCTGGGCGTGCCGCTGGCCGCGGCCACGAACTGGACGCTGTTGCAGCACCTGAAAGGCCGGCCAGGCCCAGCGGCCGACATGCTGCCGGCCGTGCTTGTAGGCGCCTTGCTGTCGGCCGCGCTGACCTTGCCGTTCGCGCTGCCGTGGACAGCGTCTGCGCACGACCTGCGCCTGCTGGCCTTGTTGGGCACGGTGCAGTTGGCCATCCCCTGCCTGTTGGCTGTTGTGGTTGCGCGGGTGTTGCCGGCACCCGAGATATCGCTGCTGGCGCTGCTGGAGGTGCTGTTCGGCGTGGCCTGGGCCTGGCTGGGTGCTGGCGAGCGGCCGAGTGCGGCGGTGCTGGGCGGCGGCCTGCTGGTGCTGCTGGCCCTGGCCACCAATGAAGCCCTGGCCTTGTGGCGGCCCGGGGCCGGCGCGTCGCGCGCACCCTGAGCCCCTCAGGGCAAGCACGGCAACGCCGGCGCGGCCGCGCCGCCTAGGATCAAACCCGTCGCACCTGCCGGTGCGTGGAGTCGGCGATGCACCAACTGTCTGGCCTGGACGCGACGTTTCTTTACCTCGAAACCCCCGAGATGCCCATGCATGTGGGCGCGCTGCACGTATTCGAACTCCCGGCCGGTTACCGCGGCAAGTTCGTGACCGCGCTGCGCAAGCACATGGCAGAAAGAATGCCGGCCGCACCGGCCCTGCGCCGGCGCCTGTGGTGGATGCCGCTGAACCTGGCCAACCCGGCCTGGGTCGACGCCGAGCCCGACCTGGCGCGGCACATCGTCGAGATCAAGCTGCCACCCCAAGCCAAGTTGGGCGACGGCCGGGCCGAACTTGAAGCGGCGGTGGGCCGGCTGCACCCGGTGCTGCTGGACCGCAGCAAACCGCTGTGGAAGTTCCATGTCTTCGAAGGCCTGGGCCCCACGCCCGAAGGCCGCAAGCGGGTGGCGCTGTACACGCAGCTGCACCACGCGGCGGTGGATGGGCAGGCCGCAGTCGCCCTGGCCAACGCCATCATGGATTTGAGCGCCCAGGGCCGCACGCTGGAGATCCGCCCCTTGCGCCGCACCAAGGTGTTCCGCCTGGAGATGGCCGAGATGCTGCGCGGCGTGATCGGTGGCCAGGCCCAGAAGGTCGCCAGCATCATCCGCGGCCTGCCTTCCACCGTGGGCACGCTGAAGGACGCGGCGAGCAAGGTGGTGGGGGGCGCAGCGCTGTTGGGCGGCGTGAAGGCACCCAGCAACCTGACGCTGGCGCCACGCACGCCGCTGAATGTGTCGGTCAGCGCGGGCCGTGCCTTTGCCTGCGTGTCGCTGCCACTGCAAGCGCTCAAGGCCTTGGGCAAGACACACAACGCGACCATCAACGACATGGTGCTCATGCTGTGCAGCAGCGCGCTGCGCCGCCACTACGGCAAGAAGCGCAGGCTGCCGCGCAAGTCGATGGTGGCCGCGGTGCCGATTTCGCTGCGCGCCAAGGGCGACACGGCCTCAGACAACCAGGCCTCGATGAGCCTCATCAGCCTGGGCACGAACATCGCCGACCCACGCCGGCGCCTGGCCCATGTGAAGGCGGCCACGGCGGCCATGAAGTCCACCATGGGCAGCTTGAAGAGCGTGCTGCCCACCGACTTCCCGTCGCTGGGCCTGCCGTGGTTGATGGAAGCCGCCACCGCGCTGTACGGCCGCGCCCGCGTCGCCGACCGCATCCCGCAGGTGGCCAATGTCGTCATCTCCAACGTGCCCGGGCCGCCCGTGCCGCTGTACATGGCCGGGGCGCGCATGCTCAGCAACTACCCCACGTCCATCGTCGTGCATGGCCTGGCGCTGAACATCACGGTGCAGAGCTACGACCAGTCGCTGGACTTCGGGCTGATCGCCGACGCTGCCGCCATGCCCGACGTGCACGAACTCGCCGCGGCCATCCGCCTGGCCTTTGACGAACTCAAGCTGCTGCCCCTGGCCGGCGCGATTGACGACGACGAACCGGCGCCGAAAGAACGCGCCGCGGCGGCCGGCTGAACCGCATGCAGATCAGCGCCGGCAACACCCGCATCGAAGTCGACGACCAGGGGCCGGCGTCTGCCGAACCGCTGCTGCTCATCATGGGCCTGGGCATGCAGCTGACGGTCTGGCCCGAGCCCCTGGTGCAGTTGCTGCTGGCACGCGGCTTTCGTGTCATACGCATGGACAACCGCGACGCCGGCCTGAGCCAGGGCTTTGACAACCTGGGCGTGCCCAACCTGGCGTGGGCCGCCATGCGCTACACGCTGCACATGAAGGTTCAGGCGCCGTACAGCCTGGCCGACATGGCGGGCGACGCGCTGGGCGTGCTGGACGCCTTGGGCCTGCAGCGCGCCCATGTGTGTGGCGCATCGCTGGGCGGCATGGTGGCGCAGCACCTGGCTGCGCGCCAGCCGCAGCGCGTGGCCAGCCTGGCGCTGATGATGAGCACCCCGGGCGCGCGCCACCTGCCCCAGCCGACCCTGCGCGTGCGTGCCGCGCTGCTGGCGCGCCCGGCCAGTGCCGCGCCGGCCGACGTGGTGGCGCACTTGCAGCGCGTGCTGCGTGTCATCGGCAGCCCCGACTTTGCGCCCGATGCCGATGTACAGCTGCGCCGGCTGCAAGACATGGTGGCACGCGCCTGGCGGCCCGAAGGCACGGCGCGCCAACTGGCGGCCGTGCTGGCCGATGGCGACCGCACGGCGCTACTGGCGAACATCACCGCGCCGACGTGTGTGATTCACGGCCGCAGCGACCCGCTGGTGCCGGTGGCTGCGGGCATAGCGCTGGCGGCGCGCATCAAGGGGGCCGTGATCGACCTGGTGCCCGGCATGGGCCACGACCTGCCGGTGGCGCTGTTGCTGCGCTTTGCTGACGCCATCCGCGCCAACGCCGACCGAAGCCATTGATGTCTAGATGTCGCCGTTGTCCACACCCCGCAAGCCGGAGCCCTTCATGACCCTGCGCAACACGCCACGTCTTGCCGCCCTGACCTTGGCCGCGGCGCTGTCAATGCCCACATGGGCCGAGACAGTGCGTTTTGCCACCTTCAACGCCTCGCTCAACCGCGACAGCACGGGGCAGTTGCTGGCCGACCTGGCCCAACCCAAGGTGGTGGACATCACCCAGCCCTGGGCTGACCCTGCACCCTTGAGCCCGCAGCAGCGGCGCGTGCTGCAGGCCCACCACGTGGCCGAGATCATGCAGATCATGCGCGCCGACGTGCTGCTGGTGAACGAGTTCGACTTCGACCGCGACGGCGTGCCCAGCGCTGACAACACACCCACACCGACGGGTTATGCCAGTGCCGCAGCCCGGCTGTTCCACGACAACTTCTTGGCCCTGCCCCATGGCGGCGCCGACACCGGGCGCCCGGCCAGCGCGCCGCTGCGCTACGCCTACCGCCACACGCCCAACACCAACACGGGCGTGCCCTCGGGCCTGGACCTGGACAACAACGGCAGCCTGGGCGGTGGTGGTGACGCACTGGGCTTTGGCGCATTCCCGGGCCAATACGGCTTCACGGTGTATTCGCGCTTCGAGATCGTTGGTGTGCGCAGCTTCCAGAACTTCTTGTGGAAGGACATGCCTGGCAGCCTGCTGTTGAACGACCCCACCGCCGCACCCAACAACCTGAACATGTTCTACAGCCCCGCCAAACGCGAGGTGCTGCGCTTGTCGTCGAAGAACCATGTCGACATCAGCCTGCGCATCAACGGGCAGGTGGTGCACTTCATCGTCGCCCACCCCACACCGCCGGTGTTCGATGGGCCCGAAGACCGCAACGGCAAGCGCAACCACGACGAGATCCGGCTGCTGAAGGACTACATCAACGGCGCGAACTACATCGTTGACGACGCCGGCAAGCAGGGCGGCCTGGCACGCGGCGCCCAGTTCGTGCTGGCCGGTGACTTCAATGCCGACCTGTGCGACGGCGACAGCTACAAGGCGCCCTGCCTGGCCGCCAACACGCCCGGCAAGGGGCCCAACGCCATCGGCCAGTTGTTGCTGGACCCGTTGGTGAACACCCAGCTCACGCCGCGCAGCGCCGGCGGCGCGGCCGCCGCCACAGACCCCGACAACAACGGCACTGCCAACCAGGCGCAGTTGAGCGACCCGGCCTTTGACACCGCTGACTTCAACGACGCCAACCCCGGCAACCTGCGGGTGGACTACGTGCTGCCGTCGGCCAACTTGAAGATCGTGGGGGCGGGTGTCTTTTGGCCCACGCGGCAGGACAGCCGCTTCGCACTGGTCGGCACCTTCAACAAACCGAACCTGTACGCCAGCTTCGCCAGCTCCGACCACCGCGCCGTGTGGGTCGACGTGAACGTGGTGGCGCCGCCGCCGTCTAGGGCCGAGGGTGCTGCCTTGTCACGTTGACGGACCCCCGTCCATCCACCACTGGCGCAATTCACGTTTGAGCACCTTGCCGATGGCGCTGCGCGGCAGCTCGTCCACCAGCCACAGTGCCGACAGCCGCTGCGTCTTGCCCAGCCGGCCGTTGGCCCAGGCCAGCAGCGCCGCGGCATCACTGGCCCCGCCGGGGGCCAGCACCACAAAGCCCACCGGCGTCTCGCCCCATTCGGGTGACGGCACGCCCACCACAGCCACATCGGCCACGGCCGGGTGGCCGCGCAGCACGGCTTCCAGGTCGCTGGGGTAGACGTTGAAGCCGCCGCTGATGAGCATGTCCTTGCGCCGGTCCATCAGCACCAGAAAGCCGTCGTCGTCGAAGCGGCCGACATCGCCCGTGCGGATGTAGCGCCGGCCCTCGGCGTCGAACCACTCGGTCTGCGCCGTCAACGCGGGCTGGCCGTGGTAGCCGGTCATCATGCCGGCCGATCGGCCCACCACCTCGCCTTCGCAGGTGCTGGCGCCACCAGGCTGGCGCGGGACTTCGACACCGGCCTCGTCGATGAGCCGGATGTCGTGGCCGTCGGCCGGCTGGCCCACGGTGTGCAGCTTGTTCGGATGCAGATGGGCTTGCAGGATGCAGGTGCCGCCGCCTTCGGTCAGGCCGTAGTACTCCACCAGCGCACCCGGCCAGCGCGCCAGCACAGCGGCCTTCAGCGGGGCAAGAAAGGGTGCGCTGGTGCAGAACTTGTAGCGAAAGCTGCTGAGGTCGAAGGCCGCGAAGTCAGGGTGGTCCATCAGCCGTTGGTACTGCACCGGTACCAGCATGGTGTGGGTCGCGCGGTGCTGCTCGGCCAGGCGCAGGTAGGTCAGTGCATCGAAGCGCGGCGGGCACAGCACCACGCAGCCGCCGTGCGCCAGGGTGGGGATCAGGCACACCAGCGTGGTGTTGCTGTACAGCGGCGTGGCGACGAGCGTCACCGTGCCCCGCCCGTAGCCCGACAGGCTGGCGCGCTGGATGTGCGCCCAGCGCATGGCGTGGGGCTGCACGATGCCTTTGGGCGTGCCCGTGGTGCCTGAGGAATAGATGATGTTGAAGGGCCAGGCTGGGTCGATGACCACGGCGCTGGGCCGGGTCGACGGCGAGGCGGGCGCAGGGTCTTGCAGCCGCCACACCGCGGCGCCTGCAGGCCAGGGCACCTGTTCAGCGGCCACGCCGTCGTCGATGTAGATGCGCCGCGCCTGGCAATCACCCACCATCGCGGCCCGTTGCGCTGGTGTGGTGCCCGGTGCCAGCGGCGCCACGGCCAGGCCAGCGCGCAGCGCACCCAGGAACAGCAGCACGGCGTCGACCTGCGTCTGCGCGCACAAGGCAATGCAGTCACCCGGCCCCAGCCCGGCCTGCTGCAGGGCCAGCGCGTGCCTGTCGGCGCCGGCATCGAGCTGGGCATATGTCAGGCATTGCTCGCCCATGCACAGCGCCAGGGCCAGCGGGCGCTGCGCCGCGTGCTCGGCGACCAGCGAAGGCAAGTCACGAAAACCAGAGGGGGGCAGGGCAGTCATGTGGCGGCGGGGCGGTGCTGCGCATTCTTGCGCAGCCACCAGCCAGGGCGGGACAGGGCTGATCGCCCGATGGCAGGCGGCACAATTCGCCGCCTTGCCCTGCAACCGAGAAACGCCCGTGCCGAAAAGTGATCTGCAGATTGCCCAACAAGCCCGCCTCCTGCGCGTCACCGACCTGGCGCGCGAACGCCTGGGCGTCGCAGACGAACACCTCGTGCCCTACGGCCACCACAAGGCCAAGATCAACCTGGCCTATCTGGACAGCCTGGCCGACCGACCCGATGGCAAGCTGGTCCTCGTCACCGCCATCAGCCCGACACCGGCCGGCGAGGGCAAGACCACCACCACCGTGGGTCTGGGCGACGCGCTGAACTTCATCGGCAAAAAGGCCGTCATCGCGCTGCGCGAACCCAGCCTGGGCCCCGTGTTCGGCATTAAGGGCGGCGCAGCCGGCGGCGGCCACGCGCAAGTGGTGCCGATGGAGGACATCAACCTGCACTTCACGGGCGACTTCTCGGCCATCGCGCTGGCCAACAACCTGCTGGCCGCAGCCATCGACAACCATGTTCACCACGGCAATGCCCTGGGCATCGACGTGCGCCGCATCAGCTGGCGGCGTGTGATGGACATGAACGACCGCGCGCTGCGCAACATCACGGTGGGCCTGGGCGGGCCGCACAACGGCTACCCGCGGCAAGACGGCTTCGACATCGTCGTGGCCAGCGAGGTGATGGCCGTCCTGTGCCTGGCCAGTTCGTTGCGTGACTTGAAGGAGCGCTTGGGCCGCATCGTGGTGGCCGAGACGCGCGATCGCCAACCCGTGCGCGCCGCCGACTTGCAGGTGCACGGCGCCATGACCGTGCTGCTGCGCGACGCGCTGGCGCCCAATCTCGTGCAGACGCTGGAGAACAACCCCGCCATCCTGCACGGCGGGCCGTTCGCCAACATCGCGCACGGCTGCAATTCCGTCATCGCCACGCGCGCGGCGCTCACGCTGGCCGAATACGTGGTCACCGAAGCCGGCTTCGGCGCCGACCTGGGTGCCGAGAAGTTCATCGACATCAAGTGCCGCAAGTCCGGCCTGCAGCCGTCAGCAGCGGTGGTGGTGGCCACCGTTCGCGCACTGAAGTACCACGGCGGGGTCGATCTGAAAGCGCTGGGCAGCGAAGACCTGGACGCGCTGGGCCGCGGCCTGGC
>JANOLY010000540.1:0-1817 GCA_031420055.1 Burkholderiales bacterium
CTGATGCCCGCGCCCATCTACTACGCGCACCGCCTGGTCGAAAGACAAGCCCAGTTGCGCAAGGACGGCCGGCTGCCCTTCTTGCGCCCCGACGCCAAGAGCCAGGTGACGATGCGCTATGTGGACGGCAAGCCGGTCAGCATCGACACCGTGGTGTTGAGCAGCCAGCACGCGCCCGAGTACAGCCTGGGCCACAAGATGACCGACGCCTTCTACGAGGCCGTGCGCGAAGAGATCATCAAGCCCGTGCTGCCCAAGGAGTGGTTGACCAAGGACACCAAGTACCTCATCAACCCCACCGGCCGTTTTGTCGTCGGCGGCCCACAGGGCGACTGCGGCCTGACCGGGCGCAAGATCATCGTCGACACCTACGGCGGCGCCTGCCCGCACGGCGGCGGCGCCTTCAGCGGCAAAGACCCGAGCAAGGTCGACCGCAGTGCGGCCTACGCCGCCCGGTATGTCCCCAAGAACGTGGTCGCCGCGGGGCTGGCCAAGCAGTGCCAGGTGCAGGTGGCCTATGCCATTGGCGTGGCCCGGCCGATGAACATCACGGTCTACACCGAAGGCACCGGCGTGATGAGCGACGAAAAGCTCAGCGCCATCGTGGCCGAGGTCTTCGACCTGCGCCCCAAGGGCATCATCCAGATGCTGGACCTGATGCGCCCGATCTACGAGAAGACGGCCGCCTACGGCCACTTCGGGCGCGAAGAGCCCGAGTTCACGTGGGAGCGTACCGACAAGGTCGCGGCGCTGAAGGCGGCTTCGGGGCTGTAAGGCCCCGGGTGTACAGCGGCCGTTGGGCCGCGCGTTGCGCCTATCGCCGTGCTGCGCGTGGCGTGGGGCGGCGGATGATGGGGGTCCTGGCGCGCCGGCGCTGCACCAGCGTCAGGGCCGCGGCGGCGCCGAATAGCAGTGCGCTGAATCCGGCTGCGGCGGTCAGGCCAAAGATGATCAGGCAGCTCACGGCCGCAGCCAGGTACAGCAGCGGCAAGCGCTCGTAAATCCAGTTGGGCATCCACATGGTCATGTCCTTCTGGGGTCCGTCATCGCGGCCTGCCCACGCGGCCTGCGACCCTGAACCCGGTTGTCATGGCCTGAAGCATCGCGGCAGTCAGTGCGCACGCACACCCCGCGAATGCTGGTGGAACGGCCGGCCCGGCGATGTTTCGTGACGGATAACCGCCACCGCCGCGGCGGTTCAGCGGTCCAGCACCTGTGAGCCCAGGCGCGCCAGGGCGCCTTGCGCCACCAGCTCGTTCACCAGCTGCTCCAACCAGGCCTGTGCGGTCTGCGCGCCGGCGGTCTTGCGATGCCACAGGGCAACGAAGAGTGGTGTATCCGCGGCCCAGCGTTGCAGCTCGGGCAGGGCTTGTTCTCGCACTTCCATCAGGTGGTACTTGAGCAGCACCTTGGCCGCGTGATGCAGGTGCCGGGCCGGGTCGGCTTTGAAGCCGGCCAGGCGGCGGTGGGCGCGGGCCAGCGCGCCGGCCACGTCGGTGAAAGGCCGGCCGTGGCCGGGCACCACCACGCGCACGGGCAGGCTGTTGATGAGGTCCAGCACGGCGGCCACGTCGTCGAAGCCGGGCTCGCCCACCATCTCTGGGAAGACCGCGCCGAAGCCGTTTTCCCACAGGGCGTCGGCGGAAATCAACACGCCGTGCGTGCGGTCGAAAAAGATCAACGAGTGCTCGTCGTGCCCCGGGGCGGCCAGCGCGAGCCACTCGCGGCCGCCGGCCACCCAGGTGTGGCCGGGTTGCACGGTTTGGGTGGCCTCGAAGCGCGCCATGCACTGGCCGCTGGCGCGATACGTCAGCGCG
>JANOLY010000541.1:0-3924 GCA_031420055.1 Burkholderiales bacterium
GATGCTGGCCAGCGAGTCGGTGGCCATAGAAGGCACGGGCCACCAGGTGCTGCGTGACGTGGCCCCCGGCGAGGCGGTGTTCGTTGACCTGCAGGGCCGCCTGCACACGCGCCAATGCGCACAGAACCCGTCGCTCAACCCGTGCCTGTTCGAGTTTGTCTACCTGGCGCGGCCCGACTCGGTGATGGACGGCATCTCGGTCTACCAGGCTAGGCTGAACATGGGTGAAACGCTGGCCCAGCGTGTCATCTCCACCATGCCGCCCAGCGAGATCGATGTCGTCATCCCCATCCCTGAATCCAGCCGGCCCAGCGCCATGCAGTTGGCGCACCGCATCGGCAAGCCCTACCGCGAAGGCTTTGTGAAGAACCGCTATGTCGGGCGCACTTTCATCATGCCGGGGCAGGCGGTGCGCAAGAAGAGCGTGCGGCAAAAGCTCAACGCCATCGGCGTCGAGTTCAAGGACCGCAACGTGCTGCTGGTGGACGACAGCATCGTGCGCGGCACCACCAGCAAGGAAATCGTGCAGATGGCCCGCGAGGCCGGTGCGCGGCGCGTCTACATGGCGTCAGCGGCGCCGCCGGTGCGCTTCCCCAACGTGTATGGCATCGACATGCCGACCAAGGAAGAGCTTGTCGCCCACGGCCGCAGCATCGAAGAGATCCGCATCTTCATTGGCGCCGACGCGCTGATCTATCAGGACATCGATGCCGCGCGCCGCGCCGTGGGCAAACTGAACCCGAAGTTGGCCGGCTTCGAGGCCAGTTGCTTCGACGGCGTGTACATCACCGGCGACGTGTCGGCCGAAGACTTCGCCAGCATGGAGTTGCAGCGGCGCTTGCAGTTCGACGAAGACGAAGACAGCGCGCATTCACGGCTGGCGCTGCAGAGCAGGGAATTGGCGTGAGCATCGGCGACGACGAAGCCGCCCGCATCGCGCGTGCGCAGCTGCCCAGCGGGCTGCGGCCCGAGACACTGGCCGTGCGCACGGCGCTTGCGCCCAGCCAGCACGGCGAGAACTCCGAAGGCCTGTTCCTTACCAGCGCCTACGTGCAGCCCGACTCGGCCACGGCCGCGCGGCGCTTTGCACAGATGGAGGACTTCACCTATTCGCGCACCAGCAACCCCACGGTGCGCAGCTTCGAAGCACGCCTGGCCGCGATGGAAGGTGCCGAGGCGGCCGTCGCCACGTCCACCGGCATGAGTGCCATCCTGCTGCTCATCATGGGCCTGCTCAAGAGCGGCGACCACGTGGTCTGTTCGCGTTCGGTGTTCGGCTCGACGATCGGCCTGTTCGGCAAGGAGTTCGCCAAGTTCGGCGTGCAGACGAGCTTCGTTTCCCAGACCGATCTGGCCGAGTGGCGCGCCGCCCTGCAGCCCAACACCCGGCTGCTGTTCGCCGAGACGCCCACGAACCCGCTCACCGAGGTCTGCGACATCACCGCACTGGCCGCACTGGCCCATGGCGCGGGCGCCTTGCTGACCGTGGACAACACCTACTGCTCGCCGGCACTGCAGCGTCCGCTGGCCCTGGGTGCCGACCTGGTGATGCACGCCGGCACCAAGTTCCTGGACGGGCAGGGCCGCGTGATGGCCGGCGCGCTGTGCGGGCCAGGCAAGCTCATCTATGACGTGTTCGGCCCGGTCTTGCGCACCGCGGGCATGACGCTGTCGCCGTTCAACGCCTGGGTGGTGCTCAAGGGGCTGGAGACCCTGGCCATCCGCATGAAGGCGCAGAGCGAATCGGCGCTTGCCGTGGCGCGTTGGCTTGAGCAGCAACCCGCAGTGGCGCAGGTGTACTACCCGGCGCTGGCGTCTCACCCCCAACACGAACTGGCGATGCGACAGCAGTCGGGACAGGGCGGTGCGGTGCTGTCATTTGATCTGCATGCAGCCACGCCAGAGTTGGCACGCGAAGCGGCCTTCCGCGTCATCGACAGCACCCGCGTGCTGAGCATCGCCACCAACCTGGGCGACACCAAAAGCATCATCACCCACCCGGCCACGACTTCGCACGGCCGCCTCACCGAGGCGCAGCGCCAGGCCACCGGCATCGGCCAGGGGCTGGTCCGGCTGTCGGTGGGGCTGGAGCATGTGGACGACATCACCGACGACCTGCAACGCGGCCTGCTGCCTTGTTGATTCAGCACTGACACGCCATGCCATCCACCGTCCGCACCCGCATCGCGCCGTCGCCCACGGGCTTTTTGCACCTGGGCACGGCGCGCACGGCGCTGTATTCATGGGCTTACGCACGCCACCATGGCGGCGAGTTCGTGCTGCGCATCGAAGACACCGATGTCGCACGCTCCACACCCGACGCCGTGGCGCAGATCCTGGAGTCGATGAAGTGGCTGGGCTTGAACTACGACGAAGGCCCGGTCTACCAGATGCAGCGGCTGGCGCGTTACCACGAGGTGGCCGAACAGTTGATCGCCACCGGCCACGCCTACCGCTGCTACTGCACCCCGACTGAGCTGGACGCCATGCGCGAAGCCCAGCGCGAACGCGGCGAGAAGACCCACTACGACCGCCGCTGGCGCCCCGCGCCCGGCAAGGCGCTGCCGCCAGTGCCCGCAGGCGTGAAGCCGGTGGTGCGTTTTTGCAACCCGCGTGAAGGCACGGTGCGCTGGGACGATCTGGTCAAGGGCGCGATCGCCATCAGCAACACCGAGATCGACGACCTCATCATCCTGCGCCCGCCCTCGGACGACAGCCGCACGCTGGGCGTGCCCACCTACAACTTCGCTGTCGTGGTCGACGATTGGGACATGCGCATCACCCATGTCTTCCGCGGCGACGAGCACATCAACAATACGCCCTGGCAGATCAACATCTTCCGCGCCCTGGGTGCGCCGCTGCCGCTGTTCGGGCACTGCCCCATCATCCTGGGCGACGACGGATTGAAGCTCTCAAAGCGCCGCGGCGCGGTCAGTGTCACGGCCTACGAAGAAGCCGGCTACCTGCCCGAGGCCCTGATCAACTACCTGGCCCGCCTGGGCTGGAGCCACGGCGACGAGGAACTCTTCACGCGCGAGCAAATGGTGCAGTGGTTCGACGGCAGCCACCTGGCCAAGAGCCCTGCGCAGTGGGACCCGGCCAAGCTGGCGTGGGTGAACTCGCATTACATGAAGGCCTGCGACGACACGCGACTGGCCGCCTTGCTGCTGCAGCAGTTGGGCCGGCGCGGCGTGGCCACGGCCGACACCGAACTGCTTGCCCGTGCCTGCGCCTTGTTCAAGGATCGCTGTGCGACAGTCGTCGAGCTTGCAGACTGGGTGCAGATGTTGTTTGTGCCGGTGCAGCCCAGCGCGCAAGAGCGTGCCAGCCACGTCACGGCGGACTTGTTGCCAGCGCTGCACGATCTGCGCGATCGGCTGGCTGAAGCGACCTGGGACAAGTCCTCCATCGCCGCGGTGTTGAAGGCCACCATGGCCGCACACCAGGTGAAGATGCCGCAACTCGCGCCCGCAGTGCGGGTGCTGGTTTGCGGCCGGGCGCAGACGCCGTCGCTGGACGCGGTCCTGGCCCTGTTTTCACGCGACACCGTGCTGTCGAGATTGCAGCATCTTTGAAGCTTGGTTTATACTCCGAGGCTCGCTTGAACGGCGCCGGGGGTATAGCTCAGCTGGGAGAGCGCTTGCATGGCATGCAAGAGGTCAGCGGTTCGATCCCGCTTACCTCCACCAAGGTGATCGGTGGCGCGCGGTTCAAGTGGTGATGCGACGTTTGAGTGAATGAGTCCCCTTCGTCTAGAGGCCTAGGACACCACCCTTTCACGGTGATTACAGGGGTTCGAATCCCCTAGGGGACGCCAAGTTTCGGCAGCACTTGGGGCGCAAGCCCACAAGCCGCCGGCCATGTGGAGTGGTAGTTCAGTTGGTTAGAATACCGGCCTGTCACGCCGGGGGTCGCGGGTTCGAG
>JANOLY010000542.1:0-5911 GCA_031420055.1 Burkholderiales bacterium
TCGTACAACTCCATCGGCGCACCCACCTGCTCGATGCGCCCGGCATGCAGCACGACGATGCGGTCGGCCAGGGTCATGGCCTCGACCTGGTCGTGCGTGACGTAGACCATCGTCGTCTTGAACTGCTCGTGCAGCTTGGCGAACTCGTAGCGCATCTTCACGCGCAGCGCGGTGTCCAGGTTGCTCAGCGGCTCGTCGAACAAGAAGACCTCGGGCTTGCGCACGATAGCCCGGCCGATGGCCACGCGCTGGCGCTGGCCGCCCGACAGGTCTTTGGGCTTGCGCTGCAGCAGGTGTTCGATGTGCAGGATCTTGGCCGCGCCGTTCACCGCGCTTTCGATTTCCGCCTGCGGCACCTTGGCCAGCTTCAAGCCGAAAGCCATGTTGTCGAACAGGTTCATGTGCGGGTACAGCGCGTAGCTCTGGAACACCATGGCAATGCCGCGCTCGGCCGGTGGCACGTCGTTCACCACCCGCCCGCCGATGCTGAGCGTGCCTTCGGTGATGTCTTCCAGCCCGGCGATGGTGCGCAGCAAGGTGCTCTTGCCGCAGCCGCTGGGGCCCACGAAGACCATGAACTCGCCATCGCGGATCTCGAGGTCGATGCCGCGCAGGATCTGCACCTCACCATAGGCCTTGCCGACCCCGGACAGCTTGACATCGGCCACGTTGTAGCTCCCCATCGCGCACGGCCAGGCCGGCGGGTTTGTAGAGAATATACAGGTCCGACCTCGGCGAAACATGCCGGGCCGGTGCTCGGTGATGGAGATGTTCAGTCTGTACAATTTAGAAATCCGAACTTGAAACAGTACAAACTGCCATGGTCCCGCGCCACGCCCTGTCCACGCTGCTGCGGCTGGCCCGCGGCTTTCCGGTGCTGGCCCTCACCGGCCCGCGGCAGTCAGGCAAGACCACGCTGGCGCGCAATGCCTTCGCTGATCTGCCTTACGTCAACCTTGAAGACCTCGACACGCGCGAGTTCGCACTGTCGGACCCGCGCCGCTTTCTGGCCCAACACGGGCAGGGCGCCATCCTTGACGAGGTGCAGCGCGCACCAGCGCTGCTGTCTTACCTGCTCGGCCTGGCCGACGCCGCGCCGCGCATGGGCCGCTGGGTGCTGACGGGGTCGCAGCAGTTCGGCCTGCTGGACGGCATCAGCCAGTCGCTGGCCGGGCGCGTGGGCATGCTCACCCTGCTGCCGCTGGCGCAGGCCGAGCTCGCATCCGGCGGGCAGCCTGCCAGCACCCTGGAAGACTGCCTGTGGCGCGGCAGCTACCCGGCCCTGCACGCCAGCCACCGCCAGCCCGAGCCCTCGCACTGGTTCGCGGCTTACGTGGCCACGTACATCGAACGCGACGTGCGCCAGCTACTCAACATCGCCAACCTGATGACGTTCCAGCGCTTCTTGGCCATGTGCGCTGCACGCAGCGGGCAGTTGCTTAACCTTAACAGCCTGGCCTCGGACTGCGGCATCAGCCAACCCACGGCCCGGCAGTGGCTGACGGTATTGCAGGCCAGTCATATCGTCACCTTGCTGCAGCCCTACCACCGCAATTTCGGCAAGCGCCTGGTGAAGACGCCCAAGCTGTACTTCCTGGACACCGGGCTGCTATGCCACCTGTTGCGCATCGCGACACCGGCCGACCTGCAGGTGCACGCCGCCCGCGGCGCCGTCTTCGAGACCTGGGCGGTGGCCGAGACGCTCAAGCACCGCTTCAACCAGGGTCTGCCTGCCGATCTCTATTTCTGGCGCGACAACCACGGGCTGGAGGTCGATCTCGTGTTCGAGCACCAGGGCCGGCTGCACAGCGTGGAATGCAAATCGGGCGCCACCTATGGCGACGACTGGTTGATGCCGGCCCGGCGCTGGCTGCAAGCCGTGGGGCCGCAAGCCGCTGCACCCGTGCTGCTTTATGGCGGGAATCAGAGTCACGAGCGCCGCGACCACCGGGTGCTGAGCTGGCGCGATCTCGGCCGGACCACCGGCTGACGGCCTCTGGCCGGTTCTGTACAGTTTCAAAGTTGCACTTTGAAACTGTACAAACCGGGTTCACGGGCCCTTGCCGCGCCGCCTCTGCCAGGCCAACAGCTCACCCACAAAACCGCGCCTGAAGCCGATCACGCAGACCACGAAGATCGCGCCGATGATGACGTTGACCCATGCGCCCACGCGGTCGGCCAGGAAGTTCTGCAAGCCGATGATGGTGAAGGCGCCCACCACCGGCCCGGCGAAGGTGCCCATGCCGCCCAGCAGGGCCATCAGAACGACCTCGCCCGAGAGCGACCAGTGCGCGTCTGACAGCGTTGCAAAACCCAGCACCAGCGTCTTCATCGAGCCCGCCAGCCCGGCCAGCGTGGTGCTGAGCACAAAGGCCAGCAGCTTGTAGCGGTCCACGTCGTAGCCCAGCGAGATGGCGCGTGGCTCGTTCTCGCGGATGGCCTTGAGCACCTGGCCGTAGGGCGAATGCACGACGCGGATGACGAACAGGAACACGGCGACGAAGACGGCCAGGACGACGAAGTACAGCGTGACGTCGTTGTCCAGCGGGATCAGCCCGAAGAGCTTGCCGCGCGGCACGCCTTGCAGGCCGTCTTCACCGCCGGTGAAGGCCGCTTGCAGCCACACAAAGTAGATCATCTGCGCCATCGCCAGCGTGATCATCGCGAAGTAGATGCCCTGGCGGCGGATGGCGATCAGGCCCACCACCAGGCCGATCAGTCCCGCGCCCAGCGTGCCGGCCAGCACGCCGAGCTCGGGCGAGAAGCCGGCCGACTTCACCAGCCAGCCGGTGAAGTAGGCCGCCGCGCCCAGGTAGGCGGCGTGGCCGAAGGACAAGAGCCCCGTGTAGCCCAACAGCAAGTTGAAGGCGCAGGCGAAGATGGCGTAGCAAAGCGCCTTCATCATGAACACCGGGTACAGGCCGATGAAGGGCGCGGCAATCAGCACTGCCAGGCCGGCCAACCAGGCCAGGCGTGAGAGGCGGGCGATGCGGGCTTCGGAGTTCGGCGCCATCAGGCTTCCTTGCCGAACAGGCCGGCGGGGCGAATCATCAATACGATGGCCATGATGACGAAAACCACGATGCTTGACGCCTCGGGGTAGAAGACTTTGGTCAGGCCCTCGATCAGCCCCAGCGCCAGGCCGGTGAGAATGGAGCCTAGGATAGAGCCCATGCCGCCGATCACCACCACGGCAAAGACCACGATGATGAGGTTGCTGCCCATCAGCGGCGTGATCTGGATGATGGGCGCGGCCAGTACCCCAGCCATTGCGGCCAGGCCGGCGCCGGCGCCATAGGTGAACATCACCATCATCGGCACGTTGATGCCAAAAGCCTGCACGAGCTTGGGGTTCTCGGTGCCGGCACGCAGGTAGCTGCCCAGCCGCGTGCGCTCGATCAGCCACCAGGTGGCCAGGCACACGGCCAGCGAAGCAAAGACGACAAAACCGCGGTAGTTGGGCAGGATCATGAAGCCCAGGTCGGTGCCCCCTTGCAAGGCTTCAGGCACGGCGTACTGCTGGCCCGACACGCCGAACTGGTCGCGGAACACACCTTCAGCGATCAACGACAGGCCAAAGGTCAGCAGCAGGCCGTAGATGGGGTCGATGTTGTACAGCCGCTTGAGCAGCGTGCGCTCCACCGCCACACCCAGCGCGCCCACCACCAACGGCGCCAGCAGCAGCGCCCACCAAAAGCCGATGCCGAACTTCTCCATCGCCAGCCAGGCCACGTAGGCACCCATCATGTACAGCGCGCCATGCGCGAAGTTCACGATGCCCAGCAGGCCGAAGATGACGGCCAGGCCCAGGCTGAGCATGGCGTAGAAGCTGCCATTCACCAGCCCGAGCAGCAGCTGGCCGAGGAAGGCCTGTAGGGGAATGCCGAAGATGTCCATGGGTCAGGAGCAACCCCCTCTCCCGCAGAGCGGGAGAGGGTTGGGGTGAGGGTGCAGGCCCGCCAAGGCCCTCACCCCTGCCCTCTCCCGTACACGGGAGAGGGAGCAAATCATTTCCACAACGGGCACTTGCTGTCGGCCTTGGTTTGCCAGGCGGTGTCGCCCTTGAAGGTTTCGACCACGTTGTAGTAGTCCCAGGGCTCGACCGACTTGTCCGGGCTCTTCACCTGCATCAGGTACATGTCGTGCACCATGCGGCCGTCTTCACGGATGTAGCCGCCCTTGGCGAAGATGTCGTTGATCTTGGTCTTGCGCATCTGGGCCAGCACCTTGTCGGCGTCGTCGGTTCCGGTGGCCTTCACGGCTTGCAGGTAGTTCAGCGCGGCCGAGTAGTCGCCAGCGTGGATGCTGGTGGGCATGCGCTTGAACTTGTCGAAGAACTTGCGGCTCCAGGCGCGGGTTTCGGCGTCGCGGTTCCAGTACCAGCTGTCGGTGAGATACATGCCTTGCGTGTTCTTCAGGCCCAGCGAATGGATGTCGGTGATGAAGATCAGCAGCCCGGCCAGCTTCATGTTTTTGGTGATGCCGAACTCGGCCGCTGCCTTGATGCTGTTGATGGTGTCGCCACCCGCATTGGCCAGGCCCAGGATCTGGGCCTTGCTGCTTTGCGCTTGCAGCAGGAAGGAAGAGAAGTCGCTGGCCGCCAGCGGGTGCTTCACGGTGCCCACCACGGTGCCGCCCGCGGCCCTGACGACGTTGGCCGTGTCGTTCTGCAGCTGCGCGCCAAACGCATAGTCGGCCTGCAGGAAGTACCAGCTCTTGCCGCCGGTCTTGACCACCGCGTTGCCGGTGCCCTTGGCCAGCGCCACGGTGTCGTAGGCCCAGTGCACGGTGTAGGCGTTGCACTGGTCGTTGGTCAGCGCCGACGTGGCCGCACCCACCACCAAGAAGGGCTTCTTCTTCTCAGCCGCCACCTTGGCCATGGCCAGCGCGGTGCCGGAGTTGGTGCCGCCTATCAGCATGTCCAGGCCCTGCGTGTCGAACCACTCGCGTGCCTTGGCTGCAGCCACATCGGCCTTGTTCTGGTGGTCGGCGTAGACCACTTCGATCTTCTTGCCGTTGATGGCGCCGCCCATGTCGGCCACGGCCATCTTGACGGCTTCCACACCGGCGATGCCGTCGATGTCGGAGTACAGGCCTGAGATGTCGGTGATGATGCCGATCTTGATGACATCGCCGGAAATCTGGGCGTGCGCCGGGGCGCTGATGCCGAGCATGGCGGCGCAGGCCAGGGTGCAAGCGGCTGAGAGCTTCGTGAATTTCATGGGGTCTCCATCAGTTGGGTTGGCTTTGGTTGACAACGATCAGCGGGTGGTGTCAAACACCCAGGTACTCGTGCAGGCGCTCCAGGCGCGCCGGCAGTTCTGCTTGCGAAAAGGTCTGTATCACCTGGCCGTGTTCCACGACCAGGAAGCGGTCGGCCAGGGGGGCAGCAAAGCGAAAGTTTTGCTCCACCATCACGATGGTGTAGCCCTGTTTGCGCAGCATCGCCACCATGGCCGCCAGCTTTTCGACGATGACGGGCGCCAGGCCCTCGGAAATCTCGTCCAGCAGCAACAGCCGCGCGCCGGTACGCAGGATGCGCGCCACCGCCAGCATTTGCTGCTCGCCGCCCGACAGCCGCGTGCCCTGGCTCTGCGCACGTTCCTTGAGGTTGGGGAACATGGCGTAGATGTCTTCCACGCTCATGCCGCCGGCGGCCAGCTGCGGCGGCAGCGTCAAGGTCAAGGGCGCCGAGACGATCGGCATGGCCACGCACCGCATCGCCCGGCTGGGCATCGGCTATTGCCCCGAAGAGCGCGCCATTTTCTCCAGCCTGTCGGCCGAAGAGAACCTGATGCTGCCGCCGCAGCTGGCCGCCGGCGGCATGAGCGTCGACGACATCTACGCCATGTTCCCCAACCTCAAGGAACGTGCGCAGAGCCAGGGCACGCGGCTGTCGGGCGGCGAGCAG
>JANOLY010000543.1:0-2176 GCA_031420055.1 Burkholderiales bacterium
CCGCAGTGCAGGCGCAGGAAGCCGTGGGCCAGGACGGCCGCATTCGAGGAAGGCGTCGAACTCGTCTTTGACGAACTGCGGCAGGTCGGCGCCGGCAGCGTCTTCGGCCTGGGCAAAAAAAGTCGCGGCGTGCTGCTGAACCGCAGCGGTACAGCGTGGTCTGTTCCGGGCGGTGGCGCTCGCAAGTGGACAGGGGTGCCATCCGGCGCCCGCTGGGGCTGCCGGCCAATGGCTTGCACTCTAGGCTCCCGAAGTGATGAGCCCGCAGGGTCTCAAGCCCTGCGCTGCGCCTCAATCGCCCTCAGTGCCGCCTGCCGATGTGTGCCATCTGCTGCGGGGCCGGCCAGGCCGGTGGACAGCCCGATCGGCGTTGAATCCGCGCCCGCAGTCACCGATGGTGTTGCCCGTGCTGCACGGGGTGTACCGCGCGATCACGCACCACGGGCTTGGCCAGGGTCGGCCTCAAGGCAGTCGACGCCGACAGCGGCGCGGTCACGCTGATCCAGCGCTTTGGCTCGGCGGCCAATCTCAACATCCAACTGCACGGCCTGGTGCTGCACGGCCTGTGCCCGCATGGCACCGACGGCGCCCCGGTCATTGGCTGCGACAGAACTTGAGTACAAGTTGGACTTCGCTGAAGCTTCGCTTTGTCGAGGTGTCTGCGCCAACCGATGAAGCGCTGCAGCGCGATGTGGGGCCGACGACTGCCCGGCGCTGGAGCAACTGTGCCGCCAAATCACCCGCCCGCCTTGCAGGCCGCGCCCAAGTTCGGGAACTGGCCAAGCCGTGCCAACAAGCTGCATGGCGTCGCGCGCCGTTGTTGCGGCCTGTGGGGGCGCGGCACCTGATGGCCTGACGCCGCGGCTGCGGCGATGGCCCCGGTACAGGGCCTCAGCGCGCCGGCCTGTACTGTGCCAGGTGCCAGGTAATGCGCCAGGTGAGCGAGGTCGGTGTCCGCCAGCCCGCGCAGCGTCGCCGCCATGATGGTGTCGCGCCCCGGCCCGGGCTTGTCGCGGAACTCCTTCATCGACTGCAGCAGGTAGGCCTCGTTCTGCCCGGCCAGACGGGGCACCTGCTGCTGCCCGGCGTAGTTGGGCAGGTGGCAGGTCCCGCACAGCAGCTGCCCGGACAGCTGCGCGCCGACGCGATAGGCCTGGGCCCGCAGCGGGGCCGTGTTCTGATGCAGCGGCTGCGCGGCGAAGTGCCGGGCCAGGGCGATGATGTGCTCGTCGCTCATGCCCTTCATCACCTCGGTCATCGACGGGATGTCGCGCAGGCCTTCGCGGATGATGACGAGCTGGTTCTCGATGAACAACTGCGGCTGCCCGGCCAGCGAAGGAAAGCTCGGGATCTGCGCATTGCCGCCGGGCCCGTGGCAGGCCGTGCAGGAATCGAGCTGCCGGGGCGGGGGCTGCGCTGGCGCGGAAGTGGCCGACCACAGCAGCGAGGCTGTGGCCAGCCTCGCCAGGGTCATCAGGACAGAGACGGCGCGCTCAACGCCCATGCGTGATGCGGTAGACGGCGCCGAGCTGTTCGTCGCTGAGCAGCAGGGCGCCGTCGGGCATCTGCAGGAAGTAGGCGGGCCGGCCCGAGAAGGTGTCGTTGCTCGAGTCGAGGAAGCCGGTCATGAAGGGCGCTGTTCTGGCATTCCTGCCGTCCGCGTCCGCGCGCACCGTGACCACGTCGTAGCCGAGCTTCCGGGTCCGGTTCCACGACCCCTTGCGGGCCACGAACAACAGGTTCTTGTACTCAGCCGGGAACATGTTGCCGGTATAGAAATGCGCGCCCATCACCGCCGAGTGCGTCCCCATGGTCTGCACCGGCAGCGTCACGTTCTCACAGGGGTTGGCCTTCGGGAGGTCCTTGTCGGGGACGCTGTTGGCATGGCAGTAGGGGAAGCCGAAGTTCTCGCCGACCTTGGAGATGCGGTTGAGTTCGTCCTCGGGAGGGTCGTCGCCCATCCAGTCGCGACCATGGTCGGTGAACCACAGTTCCT
This sequence comes from Burkholderiales bacterium, assembly GCA_031420055.1. GTDB lineage: Bacteria > Pseudomonadota > Gammaproteobacteria > Burkholderiales > Burkholderiaceae_C > Rubrivivax. Next base: position 1,997 of record JANOLY010000543.1, read on the forward strand.
TGGTCACCGGGTGCCAGTCGAAGCCAACCGTGTTGCGCACGCCAGCTCCTACCCCAGCCCCGCAGGCGCACGTCGCCAGCTCGGTGGCCTCTACCAGCAGGTAGGGCTAGAAACCCAACTGACCGGCGCCTCGCCCCACCACCTGGTGGCGATGCTGTTCGACGGCTACATGGAAGCCGT
>JANOLY010000544.1:0-1641 GCA_031420055.1 Burkholderiales bacterium
CGGGGCCGGTCACGATCAGCGGGCCGTTTCGCATGTCGTTGGTGACGACGCAGCTGGTGCGCGTGGACGGTGCCTGGCGCGTGGCCGAGCAGGCCATCGTGACCGAGTTCGAGTTTCAACAGTGACCGCAGCCTTCGTGCACCGCACGCTGGCCAGCCGGGTGGTGTTCGGCCCGGGCTGCATCGCAACGCTGCGCGTTGAACTCGACAGCCTGGGTGTCAAGCGCCCGCTGGTGCTGAGCGGCCCGCGCACGGCAGCGTCAAGCCTGCATGGCGCGGTGCGCAGCGCTTTGCAGTCGCTGCGCGCCCTGTGGTTCAGCGAAGTGCCGGCGCATTCGTCGGTCGAGGTGGTCACGCACCTGGTCTACCTGGCGCGGCGTGAAGGTGTGGACGGCTTCGTCAGTGTCGGCGGCGGCAGCGCCAGCGACACCGCCAAGGCGACGGCGCTGTGGCTGGCCGAAGGGGGTGCGCTCGAAGACCATGCCTCGCGCTTCACGCCACCGGCAACGCTGTTCATCCCCGAGCTGCGCCAACCCAAGCTGCCCATCGTGGCCGTGCCCGGCACCGCGTCGGGGGCCGAAGTCACGCCCAGCCTGGGCGTGCGCACGGCGCAGGGCAGCAAGCTGCTCTTCACCGATCCGCAACTGGCGGCGCGGCTGATCCTGATCGACCCGCAGGCCAACCTGTGCGTGCCCGCGCCGCTGATGCTGGCCACCGGCATGAACGGCCTGGCGCATTGCCTGGAAGGGCTGTACTCGAAAGTGCGCAGCCCCGTCAGCACCGCGTTGGCCCTGCATGGCACCCGCCTGTTCTTCAGCGCGCTGCCGGCCGTGGCCGCAGCGCCAGATGACATGGCCGCGCGAGGCGATCTGCTGGCCGCCGCGCACCTCTCGGGCCAGGTGCTGCTGAACGCACGCACCTGCCTGCACCACGCCATCTGCCACGCACTGGGTGCTGGCACCGGCATCGGCCTTGGCGACGCCAACGCCGTGCTGCTGCCCGAGGCCATCGCCTTCAACGCCAGCGCCGCTGAAGCCGAACTGGCGGCTGCAGCGCAGGTCATCGGCCTGCCGCCGCACATCGACAAGAACGCCGATGCGCTGATCGACGCATTGCGCGCGCTGCGGCTGACGCTGGGCGTGCCCACACGGTTGCGCGACCTGGGCGTGCAACGTTCGCAACTCGGCCCCGTGGCCGCGCAGGTGATGCACGAGCGTGGCCTGTACTTCAACCCGCGGCCCGTGGCCCACGCCAGCGTTGTCGAGCAACTGCTCGAGCGTGTGTGGTGAGCCGCCACATTCCAACATCCACGGAGACCCTCATGCAGATCAAACCCACCGGCCAGACCCTGGGCGCGCGCGTCGAAGGCATCGACCTGGCGCAGCCGCTGCCGCCGCAGCAGCTGGACGAGATCATCGCCGCGCTGGGCCGGCACGGCGTGCTCAACTTTCCCGAGCAGACGCTGACGCCGCTGAACCTGCGCAACTTCAGCGCCAATTTCGGCGAGCTTGAAGTCAACGTGGCGAATGCCTATCAAGAACCCGGCTTGCCCGAGGTCATGACGCTGTCGAACATCGTGGAGGAAGGCAAGCCGATCGGCCTGGCCGACGCGGGGCAAGACTGGCACACCGACATGTCCTAC
>JANOLY010000545.1:0-2412 GCA_031420055.1 Burkholderiales bacterium
GCAGACCGCTGAAGGCGCGCTGGGCAAGGTCGGCGACATGCTGCAACGCATGCGTGAACTGGCGGTGCAGGCGGCAAACGGCACCAACACCGAAGCCGACCGCACGAGCCTGAACAACGAATACCTGGAACTGGCGCGTGAATCGGGCCGTACGCTGGGTGGTACGCAATTCAACGGCCAGAGCATCCTGGCGACGACCGTGACCTCGACCTTCCAGGTCGGCGCCAACACCGACGCCAACCTCGACCAGATCCAGGTCACCGCATTCGACTGGACTTCGATGGCCAGCATCACCGACTCGGTGGGCGCCGCGGTCGGAACCGACCCGATCGCCGCTTTGGCTGGCAGCGACGGCAGCTTTGCCACCGCCGCCATCACGGCGCTGGACGCCGCCATCACCGCCATCAACGACCAGCGCGCCACCTTCGGCGCGGTGCAGAACCGTTTCGACAACGTGGTCAGCAACCTGATGGTGTCCAGCGAAAACCAGACCGCCGCACGCAGCCGCATCATGGATGCCGACTACGCCGTCGAGACCGCCAGCCTGTCGCGCGCGCAGATCCTGCAGCAGGCCGGCAACGCCATGCTGGCCCAGGCCAACCAACTGCCCCAGCAGGTGCTGGCGCTGTTGCAACGCTGATTAAAGTCCGGCCGGCAACGGCCGATAAGGGTTCCAAGGGCGTGGATTCCAACTGCGCCAGGAACCCTTTGTGCCTTTGGGCCCATTCCGGGCCGCACACCGGAGAACCGCCATGGCCACGATCACCTCACTAGGCATCGGCAGCGGCATCGACATCAACAGCATCGTCACCCAACTGGTGGCGCTGGAGCGACGGCCGCTGCAGTTGATGAAAACCAGCGCCTCGCGCCTGCAGGCGCAGGTGTCCTCATTTGGCAAGATGCAAAGCCTGTACAGCGGCCTGCAGACGGCCAGCAACGCCCTGACCAGCGCCTCGCTGTGGTCACGCTCTGCCGCCACGTCCAGTGACGCATCGGTGGTCAGCAGCAGCGGCGGCGACGGTGCTGCGGCCGGCAACTATGCCGTCACCGTGCAGGCGCTGGCCAGCAGCCAGACCCTGGCCTCGGGCACCACCTACCCTGCGGCCACCTCGCTGGTGGGCAGCGGCACGCTCACCTTCGCGCTCGGCAGCTGGAACGCCGACCAGAGCAGCTTCACCGACAAACCGGACACGGCCGCGGTCAGCGTCGAGCTCAGCGCCACCGACACCTTGCAGTCGCTGCGCGACAAGATCAACGCCAGCGGCGCGGGCGTGTCGGCCTCCATCGTCAGCGACGCCAGCGGCGTGCGTTTGTCGCTGCGCTCGGCCAGCACCGGCGTCGAGAACGGTTTTCGTGTCGCCGCCACCGAGGGCGACACGCCCGGGCTGTCGCTCCTGGCCTACGACCCCCTCAGCGGGCCCAGCAGCATGCAGCTCAAGCAGTCGGCCGGCAACGCGCGCGCCGTGGTCAACGGCATCGCCGTGGTCTCGGCCAGCAACGAACTCACGGGCGTCATCGAAGGCCTCACGCTGCGCCTGCGCAAGGAGTCGGCAACACCGGTCGATGTCGCCGTGGCCAGCGACCGCGGCGCCGTGACGGCAGCGATCAAGACCTTTGCCGACGCCTACAACGAGCTGACCCGCTACCTCAGCGAGCAGACCCGTTTTGACCCCGGCAGCCAGACCGGCGGGCCGCTGCAGGGCGACAGTGCCGTCACCGGCCTGCAAAGCCGCCTGCGCGGGCCCCTGAACGCCAGCACCGGCGCGTCGCAGACCTTCGCACGCTTGTCCGACGCCGGGCTGGAACTGCAGCGTGACGGCAGCCTGAAGATCAACCAAAGCAAGCTCGACGGCGCCGTCGACAAGCTCGACGAGCTGCACAAGGCCTTCGCCAACAGCGACCCGGCCGACGCCACCAACAACGGGTTCGCGCGTCGCTACGCCGAACTGGCCACCCAGGTGCTGGCCAGCGACGGCAGCCTGAGCACGCGCACGGCGGGCCTGAAGAAGTTGATCAACAAAAACACCGACAGCCAGTCCCGGCTGAACGATCGGGTCGAACGCTTCCAGCAGCGCCTGGTGCAGCAGTACACGGCCATGGACGCCACGGTGGCGCGCCTGAACTCGCTGCAAAGCTACGTCTCGCAGCAGATCGCGGCGCTGAACCGCCCCAGCAACTAGGGCAGACGGGGGTCCGGCCGGCTCAAGTCGGCCACGGCGGCGGCCGATAAATAGGGCACTCCCAGCCCTTTGAGCACCGCACCCGCATGTTCGCCAGCTCCTACCCCAGCCCCGCAGGCGCACGTCGCCAGCTCGGTGGCCTCTACCAGCAGGTAGGGCTAGAAACCCAACTGACCGGCGCCTCGCCCCACCACCTGGTGGCGATGCTGTTCGACGGCTACATGGAAGCCGT
>JANOLY010000546.1:0-1612 GCA_031420055.1 Burkholderiales bacterium
CAGCCGCATGCCGCCCAGGGCCTCAATGGGCTGCGCCGGCACCAGCGGCAGCACGATCAGCGCCAGCGCGGACAGCAGCAGGCCGTCGTTCAGTTCCTGCTCGGTCAACAGCTCGGTGGCCAGCCGGTGCAGCCGCGCGCGGGCGGCCAGCAGCACCGCCAGCCCGGCACCGCAGGCGGCAGCCAGCCCCGGCGAGATTGCTGCCTGCACGCCGATGAGGTAGGTGGCCAGCAGCGCCAGTTCGGTGGTCAGGCCGGGGTCGCGCGAGCGACTCTTCCAGTATGCCGTGGCGGCCAGCAGCACCACCAGCAGCGAGCCGGCCAGCACCAGCCCGGGCACGGGCAGCGATTGCGCCAGCGCGCCGGTGAGCGCGGCGATGACAAAGCTGCGCAGGCCGGCGGCCTCGCGGTCGTCGCCGCGGCCCTTGCGGCGTTCGCGCTAGATGCCGATCAAGAGCCCCACGCCCAGCGCCACCAGCAGCCCTATCACCACCCCGGGCGCCACCCCTGTCGCCACGCCTGAGGGCATCCCTGACGCAAGCCCTGTCGGCAGCGCCATCACGGCCCCGGCCGGCAGCGCCGCTGCAGCCGGTGCAGCCGCTTCAGGCATCGGCATGGGTGGCGTGATCGGGCACCGACACGCGCCAGCCCAGTTCGTCCTGGATACGCAATCGCAGCGCGTCGGCGGCGGCGGGCTCGCCGCGCACCACAAAGGTCTGCTGGGGCGGCTGGGCAAAGCCGCGCAGCCAGGCTATCAGGCCGTCGGCATCGGCGTGGCCCGAGAAGCCTTCGAGGTGGCTGACCTCGGCTTTCACGGCGACGTACTGGCCGTGGATCTTGACCTCGCGCGCGCCCCCGATCAGCGCCGCGCCGCGCGTGCCGCCGACCTGAAAGCCAGGGAAGACGATGGCGTTGCGCGGGTTGGGTGCCATCGCCTTCAAGTGGTGCAGCACGCGCCCGCCGGTGGCCATGCCGCTGGCCGAGATGACCACCTTGGGCCAGCGTGAACGCGTCAGGCGTTCCGATTCGGCCGGCGTGCCCACCAGCGTCACGCCCTCGGCCAGCGCGCCGGCCTCGCGACCGGGAATGCGCAGCAGCCGGCGGTGGCGCTGGGGGCGTGGCTCAGCACCACGGCGTCGATGCTGGCGGGCGGCACGGCCAGCGGCGCCCAGTTGCGTTCGCGCAGCGTCTTGTAGCCCTGGAACAGGCCGCAGTCGAGCAGCACCCGCACCCCACCGGTCTGCACCAGGTGGCGTGAGCCGGTGACCGCGTTGGCCGCGCCGAGGAAGCTGATCTTCATGCTCGCCCCTGGACTTGCCCTGCGCGGCCAACGGGCCTCAGGGCGTGATGGCCACTTTCAGCACGCCGTCGCGCTGATTCGCAAACAGCTCGTAGGCCGCTTCGATGTCGTCGAGCCGAAAGCGGTGCGTGACCATCGCGCTCAGGTCGATGCGACCGGTCTCTATCACCGACATCAGCCGGCGCATGCGCTCTTTGCCGCCGGGGCACAGCGTGGTGACGATGGTGTGGTCGCCCAGCCCGGCGGCAAAGGCCGACAGCGGAATCTTCAAGTCCGTGGAGTACACGCCCAGGCTGGACAGCGTGCCGCCCGG
>JANOLY010000547.1:0-5485 GCA_031420055.1 Burkholderiales bacterium
CTGATCGTGCCGCTGTCCGAATGGGCGCTGCGCGAAGCCGCCAAACAAGCGCGCAACTGGCAGCAGGCCTTTGGTTTCGCCGATTCCATCGCCGTCAACCTGCCCAGCCGTTTGTTCGAGCGCAGCGACCTGGTCGAACACATCCACCAGTGCGTCACGGCCTGCGGCGTGCCGCACCGCGTGATCCAGCTCGAGATCACCGAAGACAACCTGATGAAAGAGATGCAGAACGTCATACCGTCGCTGCACCGGCTCAACGAGATCGGCGTCGAGATCTCCATCGACGACTTCGGCACCGGGTACTCGTCGCTGGCCTACCTGACCACTTTGCCGATCTCCGAGGTCAAGATCGACCGCAGCTTCGTGCGCGACCTGGGCATCACGCCGCAGAGCTCGGCGGTGGTCACGGCCGTCATTGCCCTGGCCCGGTCGCTGGGGCTGCGTGTGGTGGCCGAAGGTGTGGAGACGCTGCGCCAGATGGAGGTACTGCACCGACTCGGGTGCGGGCTGATGCAGGGATTTTTGTTCAGCCGCGGCGTGCCGGCCGACGAGTTGCAGCGCTGGCTGGAACAGACGGTGCTGCCGCGCAAGGCGCCCTGGATCGGCGCCGCCGCGGTCGTTGAGGCCGAGCCTGCCGACCTGGCTGCTTTGGCCGCTGGCGGTAGGCGCTTGCGCTGATGGGCCCGCCGCCCGCCGGGTCGGCGTCCGCAGCCGACCGCGCCAAGGGGGCCTTGCGTCGCCTGGCCCAGTCCCGCCTGGAGCCGACGCCCGGGAACTACGCCCGCGCCTACGCCGAAGAGTCCGGCCAGCCGATGGCCGTGCCCGACGCGGCCCTGCCCGGTGCCGCCTGGGCGCAGTTGATCGAGCGCCTGGCCAAGGGCCTGGGCAACCCGGGCCGGCAGTGGACCTTGGCGCGCCGGCGCGAGAGCCTCAAGCGTGTGCTCGACGGCAGCCGCAGTGACGCCCAGCGTCTGCACACGCGGCTGCAGTCGCTGCTGACGGCCTGGGAGGAAGACCTGGCCGACGAGCCGGTGTCGGCGTTCCCGTCCGACCTGGCTGTGGACACACCGGGCGACAGTGGTGCTGCCCCCGTGGCCGCAGCGGCGCAAGCCCAACCGCAGGCCGATGGGGTTGCTGGCGTGGCGGCACCACACGCAGCGCAGCCGTGGCCGCCCCTGGTGGCCGTGCTGGAAGGCACCGTGCGCGCGGGGCTGCCCGCCGACGACGCGCGTGCCGCCGAGCTTGCTGACCGGCTGGCCGTGCTGGCCCAGGCCGTGTCGCTGGACGGCGCCACACCCGCGCATGTGGCGCAGATCGAGCTCGTCTGCGACGCCGTGCGGCGGCTCTTCTCGCATCGCCACGATCTGGTCGAGCAGCTGGGTGCGCTGTGCCGGGAACTGACGCTGGGCCTGACCGAGCTGGCCGAGGACCCGAGCTGGGCCCGCGGCCAGTGCGAGGCCCTGCAGGTGCGCCTGCAAGCCGGGGTCAGCGCGCGTGGCGTGCGGTCTGCGGCCGAATTGCTGGCCGACACGCGCCAGCGCCAGCGGGCCCTGCAGGCCGATCGCCGCGCCGCGCGTGACGCACTCAAGGGCCTGCTCAACCGCATGCTGGGCGAGGTCGACGTGCTCGGCGAGCAGACCAGCCGCTTCCACCAGGCCGTGGCCGGGCATGCCGACGCCATCGCCCGCGCCGACAGCCTGGAAAGCCTGGCCGGCGTGGTGACGACCATGCTGCAAGACAGCCGTGACGTGCAGTCGGCCGTGGGCCGGTCGCAGCAGCTGTTGCAGGACGACCGCGGCCAGGCCCGTCAACTGGAGCAGCGTGTGCGTGAACTCGAGGCCGATCTGCGCCGCTTGTCCGACGAGGTCTCCACCGACGCCCTGACGCAGGTGGCCAACCGGCGCGGCCTGGCCACGGCCTTTGCTGCCGAGCAAGCGCGCAGCCAGCGCGCCGGCCCCGATGCGGCGCCCCTGGCCGTAGCGCTGATGGACGTCGACAACTTCAAGAAGCTCAACGACAGCCTGGGCCATGCGGCGGGCGACGTGGCGCTCAAGTCGCTGGCCGCGGCCGTGCGCGAGCGGCTGCGGCCGGTCGACCACCTGGCGCGCTTTGGTGGCGAGGAGTTCGTGGTGCTGATGCCCGACACGGCGCTGGACGAAGCCGAGCAGGCCTTGTCCCGGCTGCAACGCGAGCTGACGGCCAGTCTCTTCATGCACGAAGGCAAAGTCGTCTTCGTGACGTTTTCGGCCGGCGTCACGCTGTGGCGCAGTGGTGAAACGCTGGAGATCTCCCTGGCCCGCGCTGACGAGGCAATGTACGAGGCCAAACGCACCGGAAAGAACCGTACCTGCACGGCCTGAGGCGGGTAGTGCCAGGGCGCGCGGTCATGCCGCGCCCTCAAGCCGGGGCGATTTGTGCCGAAAACAGTGGACATGGGCCCCCTGTCGGTGGCCGCCACACGCCAGCCCCCGATGAGTGCCGTGCCGAGTTGGTTCAAACCGTTGAAGCAGATTGTCGATGCCCTCTTTCGGCACGACCTGACCCTGCGCCGTGATACCCACGGTGTGCGGGTGATGCTCAGCGACCGCGGCTTGGGCGGTGCCACGGGGCGCACGAGCCCGGCCGAGCAAGGGGCGGCCAAGGAAAAGCAGGAGGTCGCGCTGATGCGCAGCCAACTGGCTGCCATTCTCGACCTTCGGTGCGAGACCCGCACCACCATGCGGCACCTGGCATTCGTTGACCAGGCCCTGGGGAAGCAGGGTTTGCGCGCGCTGGACAAATTGCCGCTGGAAGTGATGCGCCACGCGCTCGACCAGTTCGAGGGCCTGGTGACGAACTGGTCGCCGGTGGGCCTGGCCAGCCTGCGCGCCAAGATGGCCGTGGCCATCATCAGGCGCGAGTCCATGGACCCCGACGCGGAGCCCGATTCCTACCGCACGTCGACCCTGCTGGAAACCGGGCCGGCGCGCGACGCCGCCGGCGCCGTCGTGCTGGAGCGCGAAGACGAGCTAGCGCTGGAGGCCGCCTACGCGCAATACGCAGCGATCCGCCATCCGGCCGTGCCGCCGGCCGAGGTCGAGATGCACGGCGAACTGGGCTCGCCCAGCGCCCGCGCCGCCCGCGCTGCGGCGGCCATTGAGCCGTCCTCGCAAGAGATCAAGCTGCGCTCCCTGCAGAGCTGAAGGCGAACGCCCAAGGGGCGGCGGGCCCTGCGCGCACAATCGCCGCGGCGATGACCCCGTTCCCTGGATTCGATGGCCTGCGCCTGGCGGCGGCCCTGCTCGTGCTGGTGTCACACGCCATGTTCACGCGCGCGGGTGTGCCCCACGGCGACCCGCTGTCGCAACTGCTGGCGGATGCCGGTGTGGGCGGCGTCTACGTGTTTTTCATCATCAGCGGCTTCTTGCTGTCGCGATCGCTGGACCGCGAGGGCGATGCGCTTCGTTTTGCTGTCAACCGCGTGCTGCGCATCTACCCGGGCTTCGTCGCCTGTGTGCTCGTCACGGCGCTGGTCTTCGGTGCCGTGGGCAGCAGCTTGTCGAGCGCGGCGTACTTCGCCGACATCGAACTGCTGCGCCACCTGCGCCTGACGCTGGATTGCCTGTGCTCCAACGCCTGGCTGCCGGGCGTGTGGAACTACGAAGGCGACGCGGCGATGCGCCGGGTGGTGAATGGCTCGCTGTGGTCGCTGAGCGCTGAAGTGCTCAGCTACCTGCTGCTGCTGGCCCTGTGGTTGCTGCTGCGCAGCGTGCTGGCCACGGTGTTGGTGTTGGTGGGCCTGACCCTGGCCGCCGGGGTTTCGGGCGCCGCCTTCGAGCGCCTGGCCGCGGTGTCGTTCACGCTGCCGTACTTTGCGGGCGGTGCCGTGGTCTACCTGGTGGTGCGCGCCTGGGGCGTTCGCACCAAAGTGGCTTGGTTCTGTGGCGCCGTGGTGTTGCTGGCAGCCGCAGCCGGCCACACGGCAGCGGCGCTGGCCACCTTCGGCGCCTATGCCGTTGTTTGGCTGGGCATGCGGGACAACCCCTTGTCGCACTTGAGCAAGCGCACGGGCGACCTGTCCTACGGCGTGTACCTCTACGGCTGGCCGGTGCAGCAACTCGTGCGCATGGCCTCACCCGTCGACACGCCCTGGGTGACCGTGGCGCTGTGCCTGGCGCCGACGCTGCTGTGTGCGTGGTTGTCACAACGCTTGGTCGAGGCCCCGGCCCTGCGCCTGAAGTCGCCTGTCACCGCGCTGCTGCGACGCTTTGCTGCCTGGGTCGGTGCGCCCACCCTGGCGGGCGGCCGCGCTGCGGTGGCGTGAGCTTGGAGCTGCTGGGCAGACCCGGTTTGCCGTTCAGGTGGCGCCTGCTGGCATGGCCGGCGCGCCGGTGACTTCCACACCGATGCCGCGGTAGTCGGTGTAGCGGCTGGCGTCGCCAAACACCGGCTCGCCGCTGACGCGGAATTGCCGCTGCGAGCCGTCGGCGGCCAAGCGGCTGAAGGCGAAGTTCGAAAACGGCTGGCGGGCCGCGATCTTGGCCTGCGGTGCTGCCCGCTCGGTCGGGTGCCAGCCGTTGCTGTCGTGGTCGCCGGCGCGGCCCAGCAAACAGCGGGTGACCTGGGTTTCAGGCCAACCGGCTTGCGTAGGCTTGGCTGTCGGCGGCGTAACAGCTGCAGGCGGCAGCTTCCAGGCCGGCGCGGTCCACGACCTGCATGGCGCCACGGCGGTAGGCGATCAAACCGCGCTCCTGCAAGGCCGAGGCAGCCGCTGTGACACCCACGCGGCGCACGCCCAGCATCGACGACAGGAACGCCTGCGTGACGTGAAAGTGGTCACTGTGGGCGCGGTCGTGCGTCATCAACAACCAGCGCGCCAGCCGCGGGCCCAGTTCGTGGAAGCGCAGGCACACGGCCGACGATGCAAGCTGCTGCATGCACACGTGCACGTAGCGCCACAGCACGGCCTGCATGGCCGGGCTGGCCTTCAATTCGGCACGAAACGCCGCCGCGCCGATGCGCAGGCTGCTGCCGGCGCCTTGCACCAGGGCGCGCAAGGGGGCTTGTGCCACGCCCAGCACCTGGTGCACACCCAGCATGCCTTCGCGCCCGATCATGCCCACTTCCAGCAGGCCGCCGTCGTCGTTGACGGCCAGCAACGAGATGAAGCCGTTGACCGGAAAGTACACATGGCTCAAGGACTCGCCGGGTTGGCAGATCACTTCAGCCAGAACCAGATCAACAAGCTCGCATTGGCTTGTCAGGCGGGTTCGGTCGGGTTTGGGCAGCAGCGCGATGAGGTGGTTCTGGGCGGCAGCCAATGGCGCTCTCCGGTGGCAACAGGGTCGGCAGGGCACTCAGCGGTCCAAGGTGGGCCGACTGCCCCCACAGCCCCTGCCGACGGCGCGGGGCAGAGCGATGCCTCGCAGCGTGGGCGCTACGGTGCAGGGCGTGAGCGCACCGAGGCAGGATTCGGAGCAATCACGGTGTCGCCCGAATACGGCGG
>JANOLY010000548.1:0-1528 GCA_031420055.1 Burkholderiales bacterium
GGCACCAAGTCGCTGGTGGTGACGGGCATGGGTTCGGGCAGCACCTTCGGCCAAGCCTGGCAACCCACGATGGCCTGGCCGGGCCTGAATTACTCGGCCATGAAGCGCAGCTACAACCTGGAAACCGGGGCCTTTGCCGAAGAGTTCGCGCGCAGCCGCGCCGAGCCCAACGGCGGCGGCGCCGTGCCGCTGATGGGCCTGGGCGAACAGCGCGCCACCGGGTTTGCGCGCGACGGCCATGCCTGGACACTCGCCCCCACCGGAACCTTTGCCGCTGGCCCGGTGGCCCTGCCCGGCCGCATCAACGACCTGTGGACCACCACGCCACAAAGCGCGCTGGCTGCGGCCCGGCGCTACAACGCCGTCGCCGGCCAGCGCAGCGAAGGTGGCGCCACCTTCAACACGCTGAGCTTCCAGGTGCCGGGGCAGCTCAAAGCCACGCTGGTGCTGGACCGCGCAGGGCTGGTCACGCGGGTGGAATCGGTGCTGCCGCACCCGGTGCTGGGCGACACCGCAGCCACCGCAGAGTTCATCGACTACGCGCCGACGGCCGCCGTCGGGGGCCTGTTCCCGCAGCGCATCCGCCAGTCGCAAGGCGGCATGCCGGTGCTCGATTTGAAGGTCACGTCGGTGACGACGGGGGCGGTGGACATCAACGTGCCCGACAACGTCAGGGCCTTTGCGGAAAACGTGGCCGTGCAGGTTGCAGCGCCGGGCGTGTGGTTCCTGGCCGGCGGCTCGCACAACAGTGTGGCCATCGAACTCAGCGACCAGATCGTGCTCGTCGAAAGCCCGCTCTACGACGGCCGGGCACTGGCCGTGATTGCTGCGGCCAACAATCTGGTCGCGGGCAAAACGGTGAAGACCGTCGTCAATTCACACCACCATTTCGACCATGCGGGCGGCCTGCGCGCTGCGGTGGGCTCGGGCGCGGTGTTGATCACCAGCAGCATGGCCAAGCCGTACTTCGAACGCGTTTTCGCCAATGCCAACAGCGTGAAACCGGACCACCTGGCGCAAAGCGGCCGCAAGGCCAGCATCGTTGCCGCCGGCGACAAGACCGTGCTGCGCGACAGCCTGCGCACCGTGGAAGTGCACGAAATGAAGGGCAGCGTGCACGCGCAGGGTTTCATGATGGTGTGGTTGCCGGCAGAGAAGCTGCTGATCCAGGCCGACGCTTACACACCCGCCGCACCGAACAGCCCGCCGCCGGCGGTGCCCAACGCGAACCACGTGAATCTGGTGCAGAACCTGGAAAGGCTGGGCCTGCAACCCGAACGTCTGCTGCCGCTGCACAGCCGCATCGTGCCGTACTCGGAACTGCTGGCGCAGATCGGCCGCAGGTAAGGTTTCCTGGTGGCCCTGCGGCCCCGGTCAGGGATTGATCATCTTCGCCTCGCGCGCCACCCGGGTCGCGTTCTCGACCTCGGCGCGTATCGCCTCGCGCATGCGATCCGGGCCGCCCAGGCGCCGTGTAATGCCCATCTTGGCCATGCCGGAGCGAACTTCCTCATCGTCCATCACGGCC
>JANOLY010000549.1:0-2625 GCA_031420055.1 Burkholderiales bacterium
GATCGCCCCGGCGCCGATGGCCTTGCGCAGCAGAGACACCTGCATGTGCAGATTGGCTTCCTCGACCACCCGGGCGCGCCACACGATGGACAGCAACTCGTCTTTGCTCACCACCTGGCCGGGCCGCGCCGCCAGCGCACAGCGTTGCGCAACCAGGGTCCTGAGGCTTACATTCCCCAACAGCCCCGCGCGTCACCACCGTGGCGGCGGTTCAGTCCAGCCTTCTGCGCTGGCCGAGCTGATGGGCATCATCGTGGGCGGCGGCTTGCGCAAACCCGTCTCGCGCATCGACTCGCTGGTCTTTGCCCGCGACACCCCTTACGAGACCAGGCTGGCCTACCGGCCCCCCGCACCCGAGCGCGTCCTGGCCCCCGCGGTGGCCGAAGCGGCGCGCAAAGCCTTGATCGGTGTTGTCGAGAGCGGCACGGCGCAGCGGCTCAAGTCCGTGTTCACGCTGGCCGACGGCAGCCGCCTGGAGGTCGGCGGCAAGACCGGCACCGGCGACCACCGCCAGGACAGCCTGGGCAAGGGCGGCCGCGTGCTGAGCTCGCGCGTGCTCAGCCGATCGGCGACGCTGATGTTTCTGCTCGGCGAGCACCACTACGGCACCGTGATGGTCTTCGTCAACGAACCCCATGCCGCCGACTTCCGGTTTACGAGTTCGCTGCCGACGGCCTTGCTCAAGGCCATGGCACCCAGCCTGGGCCCCTTGCTTGCCAATCCAGGTTGCCCCTGACGCGCGGCCCGTGCCCCGCAACGAGCCGGTGTTGCCGGGCGGCGGGCCCGACGCTCAAGGCTGCGCGCGAGCCCCCTTGGGGCGGCAAAGCCCCACCAGCCTCAGAATGGCGACCATGAAAACTGTGCTGGGCTGGCTCGACCGTTTCCCCTTGATCTGGCTGATTCTGCTGGCGGTGTGGATGGGCGTCGCCCCGGTCTCGCCCGAGCCGCACCTGGTCGAGAAACTACGCATGCTGCAGATGGGCACCCTGGTGCGCGCGCTCGATATCTTCGACCTGCTCATGCACGCCGCGCCGCTGCTGCTGTTGGCCATCAAGCTCTGGCGGCGTTGGCGCGCCACGCAGGCGTGAACCGGCAGACCGCCTCAGGGCTTGACCATCGGCCAACCGCGACGCGCCCACTCGGCCATGCCGCCATGCACGTACCTGACATGGGCATAGCCTTGCTGACGCAGCGCCTTGAGCACCGCCTGGGTTCGGTTTTGGGTGTTGCAGATCAGCAGCACCGGCATCGCCGGGTCCGTGGGAATCTCAGACCAGCGCGTGTTGAGCTGGCGCATGGGCAGCAAGCGGGCCCCGGCTGCGACACCGGTGGCATGCTCGGACGGCTCGCGGATGTCGATCAACACGGCCAACCCGGCCTCATGGGCACTGCGCGCCTCGTCCAGGCTGACCCGGTCGCCGTCGTCTGCGGCGCATGCCGACAGGCTGACGCATGCCGCGAGCAAGGCCGCAAGCAGGTGGCGGCGACGGAAACTGAAGAGCAAGCGGTCAAAGCTCATCGTGTCGGATTCATGGCGTCAATGCAAAGGGTGGCGAAGAACGCGCGACGCCGGGGACTTTGGCGTATGGGCTCGCGCTGCGCATTATCGACCCACCAAACCGAGCGCCAGCCGGCTTGCGCAGGACGCTTGCAACCTCCTGATTGGCAATGAACCTCAGCCAAGGCCTGCGGCGCCTCGATTCGCCCTCACCCCGACCCTCTCCCGCGAGCGGGAGAGGGGGATGCACGGCTCTCTCGCCCCCGTACACGGGGGAGAGGGTTGGGGTGAGGGGGCTGTCGCGGCCGTGGCTGAGCATCGTTGCCAATCAGGTGAAGCCTTGAAGACCTCAGACCTCCCCTTCATCGTTGCTGGCGGTGGCATTGGCGGCTTAGCTGCGGCGCTGGCCTTGTCACGCCGTGGCCTGACCGTCAAGGTGCTTGAACAGTCCGCCGAGATCGGCGAGATCGGCGCGGGCATCCAGCTCGGCCCCAACGGCTTTGCGGCCTTCGACGCGCCGGGCATTGGCGACGAGGTGCGGTCCCTGGCCGTGTACACCGACGAGATGGTGATGCACGACGCCCTGGACGAGAGCCTGGTCGGCCGCATTCCCGTGGGCCCCGCCTTCAGGCAGCGGTTCAAGAACCCCTATGCGGTGATCCACCGCGCCGACATGCATTTGTCGCTGCTGCGCGGCGCGATGGCGACGGGCCGCATCGAGTGCCTGACATCAACCCAGCTCGTCGCTGTCGCGCAGAACGACGACCGCGTCACGGTCATCAACGCGCAGGGTGGCCGCCATGTCGGGCAGGCCTTGATTGGCGCCGACGGCGTGAAGTCGGCGGTGCGCCAGCAGTACGTGGGCGACACCGCGCGCGTCTCGGGCCATGTGGTCTACCGCGCCGTGGTCGAGCGCTGCGGAGGATAGGCTTTTCAAACGCCCTTTTTCCTTCCCCATGACACCTCGAACACGACAGAACCCGGCACCTGGCGCGCTTGAATCTGTCTTCGCAGGCGGCTGCGGTCTGTTGGGCGTTGACAGCGCCGCCGAGATTCGTCCTTCTTGGGGCGCCTCCTGCGGGTCATCCCTGGTCGCCAGCCCGCTTCCATCGGTCCCGCAAACCCTC
>JANOLY010000550.1:0-9410 GCA_031420055.1 Burkholderiales bacterium
GATCGTCGGGGTCAGGTCTTGCCTTTTGCTATAAGGGGTACGCAAAATGCAAGACCTGACCCCCAGGCCTGTGACCCCCAGGCCTGTGACCCCCAGGCCTGACCCCCAGGCCGCACGTCGAGCAGCAGCGCCGTGTCGTGCCCGGCCTGTCCACACACGGCGTCGGCGGCCTGGCCGGTGCAGCCGCCAGCAAACACCGTCAAGCCCGCCAGCAAGCACGCCTGGGGCGGGCTCAGTTGCTGCCAGCTCCAGGCGATGACGGCCTGCATCGAGGCGTTCCGCGGGTCGTGGCCGGCGCGCGGGCTGGCGCGTGACAGCAGGTCCAGCACGGGGCTGTTCTGCCCGGGCACCGGCTCGGTCAAGCGCACCAGCATCTGCGCCAGTGCGATGCTGCGCACCCGTGCGGCGGCCAGCTCCAGGGCCAGCGGCATGCCGTCCAGCGCCGTCACCAGGGTTTTGACGGCCTGCAGGTTGCCGCGGTGGAGGTGGAAGTCGCTGCGCACGGCGCGCGCGGTCGACGAACAAGGCCACGGCGGGGCTGCCTGCGGCGGCGTCCAGGCTGTCGTCGGCACCGGGCAGGCCCAGCGCGCTGACGGCGAACTCGCGCTCACCGTCCAGCCCCAAGGCGCGGCGCGAGGTCAGCAGCAGGTGCAGGCCTGGCAGCGCCGAGACCAGGCGCGCCACCTGCTGCGCGGCGTCGGCACCGAGTTGCTCGAAGTTGTCCAGCACCAACAGCGCGCGGCCGCCGGCCAGCAGCGGCAGCAAGCGGTCGATGGCGTCAGCGCCACCGGCGCGTGCCTGAAACGCCGCCAGCAAGGCGTCGAGCATCTGCGCCGCGCTGGTACAGACCACCAGCGGCACAAAGGCCACCAGATCGAAGGCTGCCGACTCCGGACGGGCCAGCCCATGGGCCAGTTCCACGGCCAAACGAGTCTTGCCGCTGCCACCCGGGCCGACCAGGGTGACCAGGCGGTGCTGCAAGACCTCGGGGCGCAGACGCTGGGACTGCACATCGGCACCGAGAACCCGCGTCAGGTAGTGCGGCAATGTGGCGCGGGCCACGTCGGGCTACGGCGCCGCAGCGGGCCCGCGTGCCGGCGCGGCGGCTTCGACCGGGCCCGGTCCGGTCTGCGGCCCACGCGCCAGGCCCTGGTACAGATCGACCAAGCGCCGCCGCTCGCTTTCGACCCAATCGTCGTAGTAGCCGGGCATCAACTCGCCCTGGTACAGCGCGCGCGCCTGGGCCGTGTGGGCTGCATTTGCCGCCGCGGCCAGCCGCTGGAAGTCCAGCGCATCGCAGGCCAGGGCGTCGGGCACCACCCGCACGCTCAGGCGGTCGGCCAGCAGCACGGCGTGTCCGGGGTCGCCGGCCGGCTCAAGCAGGCTCTTGAGCGTGGACAGCACCTGGCGCAGCCGGTTGCGGCCGATGTCGGGCGCCACGCCGGGCCACAGCAGCTCGATCAGCTCTTCACGGGCGTGCGCGCGCTCAGGCGCCAGCGCCAGGCGCGCCAGTAGCGTGGCCACGGCGCGCGCGGGAAAGCGCAGCACCTGCTGCCCGGCACCGCTGGCCGACACTTCGCCCAGCAGCCGCACGCGCCAGCGCGGCGGGCCGACAGGGCTGCGGTGCTCGGTGGGCTCGGCGGGCTCGGTCATGGCGTCAGTCTAGGCGGGCGGGCCGGCAGGTTGATTGCCGTATCGTGGCGGTTTTCTCAAGCCCGGTCGCCCCAAGCACTCATGAACCTGCGCCTGTTTGTTGACACCACGCTGCATGTCGGCCTGGAGCTGGCCCTGCCGCCCGGCCCCACCCGCCACGCCCAGGTGCGCCGCGTGCAGCCCGGCGACCTGCTGTGCTTGTTCGACGGCCAGGGCAGCGACTGGCCGGCCACGGTGCTGCGCGTGGGGCGCAGCGAGGTGGTGGTGATGCTGCTGTCGCCCATGGCCGTCAACAACGAACTGCCAATGACGGTGACCCTGGCCCTGGGCATGCCGGCCAATGAACGCATGGACACGCTGGTGGAGAAGGCCACCGAACTGGGCGTGGCCTGTATCCAGCCGCTGATGTGCGAGCGATCCGTGCTGCGCCTGGCCGGCGAGCGGGCCCAGCGCAAGCGTGAACACTGGCAAGCGATTGCCCAAGCGGCGTGCGAGCAAAGCGGCCGCGCGCGCGTGCCGCAAGTTGCTGCCGTCGTGTCCCTCGCCGATTGGCTGGCCGGCCTCCCCGCCGCGCCCACCACCGATGCGCGACTGCTGCTCAGCCTGGACCCTGCCGCGCGGCCCCTGCGCCAGACGCCGGTGCCGGCCGCCGCCGTGGCTGTGCTGAGCGGCCCCGAAGGCGGCCTCACCCCGGCCGAGGAAAGCGCCGCGCGCCAAGCCGGCTTCGTGGCCACCGCCCTGGGCCCGCGCGTGTTGCGTGCCGACACCGCCCCGCTGGCCGTGCTGGCCTGGCTGGGCTTGCAGTTGGGCTGACCTGGCCCGCGATGGCCGTGCCACCGGGCTGGTGGCGTGAACGGCGCTGGCCTGCGCCCGTCAAGTCACCTTGCGGCCGAACTCCGGGTCCACACGTATCAGCGCCGCGGCCACGAACGACGGCAGCGTGGCCACGCAGGCCCAGACGAAGAAGTTGGTGTAGCCCATCTGGTCTTGCAGCCAGCCGGCCCACATGCCGGGCAGCATCATGCCCAGGGCCATGAAACCGGTGCACAGCGCATAGTGCGCGGTCTTGTGCAGGCTGCTGCCGTCGGCGGCCTTGGCCCCCTGCGGGTCGCCGGTGCCGCCGGCCACCATCAGCATGAAGACCATGTAGGCGGTGAAGCCAAAGCCGTAGCCGAACTGCTCGACCGCAATGGCGCCACTGACCAGCCACAGGTTGCTGGGCTGCCAGATGGCCAGCAGCACGAACATGGTGTTGGGCACGTGCATGCAAAACACCAGCGGCCACAGCACGCGCTTGAGCCCCAGGCGCGAGATCACCCAGCCGCCCAGCAACCCGCCCAGCGTCAGCGCAATGATGCCCACCGTGCCGTAGGCGATGCCCACGTCCTGCGTGCGCAGGCCCAGGCCACCGGCCTCAATCGGGTCGAGCAAGAAGGGCGTGACCAGCTTGAGCAGTTGCGCCTCGGCAAATCGGTACAGCAGCAAGAAGGTCAGGATGCGCCAGACCTCGGGCTTCTTGAAGAAGGCAGCAAACACGGCACCAAAGTCGAGCCAGAACGTGCCCGTGCGTGGTGCCGGCTGGTCGATGGCCGGCCGCGGCAGCGCCCAGGCATGGAACACCGCGGCGGTGACGAACATGGCCGCCAGCAGCCAGAACACGATGCTCCAGGCCTGCACCACGTTGCCCTGGCGCTCGGCCAGCCAGCCCGCCAGGTACACCAAGCCGCCCTGGCCGCCGATCATCGACAGCCGGTAGAAGGTGCTGCGCACGCCCACAAACGCCGCCTGCTGGCGTTGCTGCAAGGCCAGCATGTAAAAGCCATCGGCGGCGATGTCGTGCGTGGCCGAAGCAAAAGCCATCAGCCAGAACATGGCCAGCGTCATCTGCAAGAACTTCGGCCCCGGCAGCGTCAACGCCACCAGCGCGAAGGCCGCGCCCACCAAAAACTGCAGCAGCAAAATCCAGCGCCGCTTGGTGCCCAGCAGGTCCACCAGCGGGCTCCACAGCGGCTTGATCACCCAGGGCAGGTACAGCCAACTGGTGTACAGCGCGATGTCGGTGTTGCTGACGCCCAGGTTCTTGTACATCACCACGGACAGCGTCATCACCACCACGTAAGGCAGGCCTTGGCTGAAGTACAGCGTCGGTATCCAGCGCCAGAGCAGGGCGGTGTTCATGCAGCGGTCAGGGGGTTGGGGTGGCGGATGTTCACATGGAATTGGTGGCGCGCCGGGCGATGCTGCGCAGCATGGACTGTCCCCGGTCGATCGCTGCTCGAACGGCCGCCCTGATTCTGGGCGTCAGCACCGCGCTGGTCGCATTTGCGCAACCGCCGCCGGCCGCACTGGCCCACGGCGTGTACCGCGACAGCGGCGACCCCCGCCAGGGCGCGCTGCTCGCCTTCGCCGGCTGGACCGTACAAGCCAGCGGCGCTTGGACCTGGCTGCAGGCCCTGCGCCCGCGCGTCGGGCTCGCCGCAGGCGCGCTGCACTGCGCCGTGGCCGGCCCGCAAGACAGCGCCATGATCCACGCCCTGGCCGAAGTACACGCCGTGTACGCGGTGGACGAAGCCGGCGCCGAATCGGCCAATGCCGCCGGCATGCGCGCCCTGCATGCGCTGGCGCCCGAGCGCGTGGGTTTGCGCGCCGTGCTCAGCCCAGGCGCCGGCTGCAACCCCAAGGCGCCGTGGTGCCTGCACCATACCCTGGTCACGCGCCGCCCGCACGACCCCCAGCGCTTCGACCTGGTGCGCGACTACGGGCAGCTGGGCCCGGACCGGCCGGTGCAGGACGGCTATCTGCTGGCGCGCTGAACAAGCGGCCAAAAAACAACGCGCAACTCCCGTTTGCGCGCTTTTTGCGGGCTGAATGCGCGGTGTTTAGGAAATCCCCGATGGGCCTTTGGCGGCAGCGAGGCAACACTGTAAAGGCATGTGTCCGGCCGGCCCGGGACTTGCTTGCCGTTCCGCCATCAATCGAGGACCCCCGATGAAACTCAAGACGATCGTCAGCAGCCTGGCGCTGCTTGGACTGGCCACGCACGCTGTGGCGCAGACCACACCGCCTGAGGCGCAGCGCGTCACCATCACCGGTTCGAGCATCAAGCGCATCGCCACCGAGGGCGCACTGCCCATCCAGGTGATCACCGCGTCGGAACTCGATCGCAAGGGCATCACCAATGCCGAGCAACTCATCATGGAGCTGTCCACCAACGGCAATGGGCTGGACAACCTGGCCTCCAACGCCGACGTGGTGGGTGGCGCGCAGCGCGGCAACAACGGCGCCACCAGCGCCAACCTGCGCGGCCAGGGCAGCAACGCCACGCTGATCCTGCTCAATGGCCGGCGTGTCGCAGCGCACGGGCTGAACGGCGGCGTGGTCGACCTCAACCAGATCCCGATGGCGGCCATCGAACGCGTCGAAATCCTGAAGGACGGCGCCAGCGCCATCTACGGCACCGACGCCATCGGCGGTGTCATTAACTTCATATTGCGCACCAACTTCACCGGGGGCTTGGTGCGGGCGTCGGCCGACGTCACCCAGGGCAAAGGCGGCGAGATCTACACCGGCGCGCTGGTCGGCGGCGTGGGCGACCTCGACCGCGACGGCTTCAACGTGGTGGGCTCGCTGTCGATCCGCGACAACAAGGCGTTGCGCGGCGACCAACGCGACTTCGTGAACACCTTCCAGCCCAACCGCGGCTTAAGCGTGGATACGCGCGGCACGCCGCACGCCGGGATCTTCCCGCTGGCTGGCACCCTGTTCCCGGCCACCGCCAACTTTCCGTTCGTACCCGGCAGCACCACCGTGCGCGCCAGCGGCGGCCTGAACGTGCTGGACCTGCCTGGCCAGCCCGGATGCGCCGCGATTCCTGGTCAGGCGCCCTACAACGAGCTGCTGTGGAACACGCCCACGGCGGCGTTGTCTTGCGCCTGGGACACCGGCAAGGCCGCCGTGCTGCAGCAGCCGGTGACCAGCACCAGCCTGGTGCTGCGGGGCACGCTCAAGCTGGGCAACCACCTGGTGGCCGGCGAGCTGACGGGGTCGCGCACCGACTCGCTCAAGGCCTTCTCCAACCTGCAACTCACGCCCAACACCACCACGCAGCAGCTGCGCTACCCGCGCAACGCGGCTTCGCAGGCCAGCTATGACCGCGTGTTCAACGTCTTGCTGGCCGCTTTCCCCGGGCAGATCCTGGAAAGCCAGCGCGGCCAGTCGCTGTCGTACCGCTGGCGCTGCATCGAATGCGGCCCGCGCGAGATCGACACCACCGCGGATACCCAGCGCTTTGCACTAACGGCCGAGGGCCCGTTCCTGTGGGGTTGGGACTACCGCGCTGGACTCGTGCAGGCCAAGAGCGAAGCCAAGTCCACGCTGGGCGGCGGCTACTACTTCCGTGGCACCGACGCCACAGGCGCCTCCGACGGCGGCCCGGGCATCATCCCCGCGCTCAACAGCGGCCGCATCAACGTCTTCCTGGTCCCTGGCGAGACGCAAAGCGCCGACGGACTTGCCGCGCTGGAAGCAGGCAGTGCGCGTGGCGTCGTGCTTTACGGCGGTGAGTTCACCATGCGCCAGATCGACGCGTCGATCAGCGGTCCGCTGTTCAAACTGCCCGGGGGCGACGCCATGGCCGCCGTCGGCTTCGACCTTCGCAACGAGAAATACAAGTTCAACGGCGACCTTCGTGCGGCCGCGGCTCAGCGCATCATCATCGCCGCGCCCTTCGACCAGACCAACATCCTGCCGCTGGCCGAGCGCGACGTGAAGGCCGCCTACAGCGAGCTGTTGCTGCCGCTGCTCAAGGGCGTCGAGGTGACGCTGGCCGTGCGCCAGGACAAGTACGACGGTTTTGGCACCACCACCAACCCCAAGGTCTCAGGGCTGTGGAAGCCCCAGGACTCGTTCCTGCTGCGCGGCTCGTACAGCACGGGCTTTCGCGTGCCCACCTTCAACCAGCTGTACAACGGTGCCGCCGAATCGCTGTTCACTGGCACCACGCTGGTCGACCCGGCCACCTGCCCCGGCGGCCGGCCCAGCACGACGATTCCCGGCTGTCTGTTCATCGACCGCGCGGCCAACATCATCAACGGCGGCAAGCCCGACCTCGGCCCCGAGGAAGCGAAGATGGCCTCGGTGGGCTTCATCTTCGAGCCCATACCGCAGTTCAGTGTGGGCATGGACTGGTGGCGGGTCGAGCGCACCGGCACGATCCAGATCCTTTCGCTGACGCAGCTGATCGACAACTACGCGTTGTTCCCCGAGCGCTTCATCCGTGACGGCACCGGGCGGCTGATCGCTGTGGACCAACGCTGGGTCAACGCCGGCCAGACCGAGACCGAGGGCGTCGAGGTCAACCTGCGTGGCGGCTTCAACGCCGTCGGCGCCCGCTGGACGGCGGCCCTGGACGGCACCTACCTGCTGAAGAAGCGCTCGCGCGTGGTGGCCTCGGCGCCCTGGGGGGCCAGCGAGGTCGGCCGGTACAGCCTTGCCGGCGACCTGGGGCTGCGCTGGAAGCACACCGCCAGCCTGACGGCGCGGCGCGGCGACTGGAGCACCACCTTCAGCCAGACCTTTCGCAGCGGCTATGTCAACCAGGTGCTGCCTGGCGTGACCTCGGGCCTGGTCAGCCCGCCGGACCTGAAGACCAAGGTGGACACCTACACCACCTACAACCTGGGCCTCACCTGGACCGGCATCAAGAACCTGACGCTGTCGGTCCTGCTGCGCAATGTGTTCGATACCGACCCGCCGTTCGCCATCAACTACGACAGCAACTTCGGCAGCGGTAGTAGCTGGGAGCCGCGTGTGGCCGACCCGCGCGGGCGGGCCTTCGCCGTCAGCGCGCAGCTGCGCTTCTGACCGGGCCCCGGCCGGACCATAGCCCGACACACCGCGGGGCCCTGACGGGGCCCCGCGTCGTTTGCGCGGCTGCGTGCGCTACCTGGTGCTGGGCATGCAAGTGGGCAGCTTGCTGGGCGGCGCGGTGCTGACGGAAACCATCTTCAGCTGGCCGGGCATCGGCAAGTGGCTGATCGACGCGATTGCGCGGCGCGACTACCCGGTGGTGCAGGCCGGCATCCTGGTCTCGGCGCTGATCTTCATAGCCGTGAACCTCATCGTCGATGTGCCGTATGGCGTGGTCAACCCGCGCATGCGGGGCAATGGTTGAGGCCCTGAGGTCCAGGGCCTGTGTATTACCATTGAACTATCAAGTAACACTCTGGACTTGTCATGGCTACCAACCTCACCAGCAAAGGGCAGGTCACGATTCCGAAGCGCATTCGCGACTCGCTGAGATTGCAGCCCGGCATGCCCGTTGAGTTCGACGTCAATGCACAGGGCGAAGTCGTTATCCGGCCCGCGCCTGCCAGGCGCGGCAAGAAGCTGCCGCCAGACCGTTTTGATGCGGTGCGGGGCTCGGCAACGCTCAAGTACCGCAGCACCGACGAGCTGATGACGCTGCTGCGCGACCCAGTGGTCTGACTTGTTGCGCCCATCATGACGCCGACGATCCTGGTCGATACCAACGTGCTGGTGGACGTGCTGCAAGACGACCCGGTCTGGTGCGATTGGTCGGTGGCGCAGATGCGCTCGTTGTCTGCGGTGCACCGTTTGGCAGTGAACCCGATCATCTACGCTGAGCTGGCGCTGTCCTACGACAGCGTGGAGACGCTGGACGAGGTCATCGAAACGGCAGAGCTGGCGTTCGAAGAGTTGCCGCGCGGCGCGCTCTTCCTGGCCGGCAAGGCGCATGTGCAGTACCGCCGGCGCGGCGGCCAACGGCAACAGGTGCTGCCAGACTTTTTCATCGGGGCCCACGCGGCGGTCAACGGCTGGCCGCTGTTGAGCCGGGACGCCGCGCGCTTCAAGACCTACTTCCCGACGCTGCGAGTGATCGCGCCGGGCTCGTGAGTGATGCCGCCTGCGGTCACCGGCCGCGCCGCCCAAACCCCTGCGCGAGTTCACCTCCGCCTTCGCCGCCATCCGCGGTGCGCTGCTGGCCTTCTTTGTCTTTGCTGCGGTCGTGCTGGGCAGCCACGAGCTCGGCCGCTGCGTGCTGAGCCGGCTGCTGTTCGGCGCGCGGGTGTCGCTGCTGATTGGCCTGGCTTCGGTGCTGCTGGCGCTGCTGGCGCTGCTGCCGGGTGTGCTGCTGGGGCTGCTGGACACCTTCCATGGCAAGTGGCTGTCGCCGCTGATCATGCGTTTGATGGACATCCTGCTGGCCCTGCCCGGGCTGCTGCTGGCCATCTGCGTCATCACCATCCCGGGCCCCGGGCTGGTCAACACCGTGCTGCCCAACTGCACCGCGCCGCTGATCGTCAACGCCACGCTGAGCTTTTCTTCGGCCATCCTGGAAACCGCGGCGTTAGGCTTCCCGGGCCTGGGCGTGCAGCCGCCTAGACCTGAGTGGGGCAGCATGCTCAGCGCCGCGCGCGACCACATCGAGCCTGCACCCTGGGTGGTGACGATGCCGGGGCTGACCATCCTGTTCACCGTGCTGGCGCTGAACCTGATGGGCGACGGCCTGCGCGACGCCATGGACCCCAAGTTGCGGCAGGCATGAAACCTGTTCACCGGCGCACGTGGCTCGCCGCCCTCACCCCAACCCTCTCCCGCAAGCGGGAGAGGGGGCAAACCACGCCGTCATGCAAGCCGACGGCCTGACACGCCACTACCGCGTCAGCCGCGGCTCTGGAAGAGCCGCTGCTCATCAACACCGCGCTCGGCAAGGCCGAACGCCGCGAGCGCGTGGC